>CAZFVT010000532.1:0-2596 GCA_964522355.1 uncultured Woeseiaceae bacterium
TGGTCCGCTGACGGTCGTCGGCCTGCCATTTTCTGAGTTCAGGGCGGACCTGAACCGCCGCGTGCAGGAGACCCTAATTGGAACCCAGGTTAGCATCACAGTGGGCCAGCTGCGCACGATTCGGGTATTCGTCCTGGGTGACGCGATTCGGCCCGGTTCCTATGTGGTCAGCAGTCTGGGCACGATCAGTAGTGCAATTTACGCGGCCGGCGGCGTCAGTGAGATCGGGTCTCTTCGAAATATCCAGCTTAAGCGCCAGGGCGAAACAGTTACGACCCTCGATCTCTACGATCTCCTGCTGGAGGGCGACACGTCGGATGACGTTCGCATGCAGTCTGGTGATGTCGTGTTCATACCGCCGGTGGGCGCGCAGATTACCGTTGACGGCGCAGTAAGGCGTCCGGCTGTCTACGAAATCCGGAGCGGTACTTCCATAGGCGATGTGCTGTCTCTCGCCGGTGGTCTGGCCGACAATGCCTACGCCGAGGGCGCACGAATAGAGCGTATTCGTTCGGGTGCCGGACGTGCGGTTGTGAATGTAAACGCGAGCATCGCAGCGGCGCTTGACTCTGCCGTCACGCCGGGCGATGTCGTATTTGTGCCGGAGGTACTGCCGGATTTCAGCGAGACGGTCATGTTGTCGGGGCACGTGCAGCGTCCGGGCCCCTACCAGTGGCGCGACGGTATGCGGCTGACGGATGTGATTGGGTCACTGACGCAGCTGAAAGTTGGCGCGGACAAAGGCTATGTGCTGATTCGTCGTGAAAGTGTCATTGATCGATCCGTCTCCGTCGTATCTGCAGACCTGGAATTGGCTATCCGATCGCCGGGTTCGGCTGCAAATATCGAGCTTCGGCCTCTTGATCAGGTACATATCTTTGATCTCGAATTCGGCAGACAAAGAGTCATTGAGCCGATACTCGATGAACTAGAGCTGCAGTCGCGATTCGGACTACCAAATTCCGTGGTCAGTGTTACCGGTACGGTGCGGGCGCCGGGGCGTTATCCGCTCGAAGCGAACATGCGGGTTAGCGATTTGATTCGGGCAGCCGGCGATCTGGCTGAAGAAGCATATGCAACGAAGGCGGAATTGGTTCGGTATGACGTCGTTGACAATGCTTACCGGACTACAGACGTCGTCGATATTGACCTCGCCGCTGTGCTCCGCGGTGACCCCGTCGCTGACATAGCTCTCGCCGAACACGACAATCTGCGAATCAGTAAGGTGCCCGAATGGGACACGCTGTGGACCGTATCGGTCGAGGGCGAAGTAACTTTCCCGGGTACGTACAGGGTCAGACGTGGCGAGACACTTGCCAACCTGCTTGAGCGCGCGGGAGGCCTGACAGACGCAGCATTTCCCCGGGGTGCGATTTTCCTTCGAGAGTCGCTGCGCGAACAGGAGCAGGAGCAGATCGAAGTGCTGGCCAGGCGACTTGAGTCGGATCTCACTGCGCTTTCTCTTCAAGCGGGAGACACTTCCAGCAGGGATACGTTATCAACCGGCCGTGAATTGCTTTCCCAGCTCAGGGAAACTGAGGCGGTGGGCCGGCTCGTCATCGATGTTGATGCCATCGCGCAGGGAAGGTCAGGTGCCGAGCCTCTGGAGCTTCGGGACGGCGACCAGTTATTCGTTCCGCAGGTGCCGCAGTCGGTTACTGTACTTGGAGAGACTCAGCAGAATACATCTCATCTTTACGACCCGGTACTGACACGCGACGACTACATAGACAAAAGCGGCGGCCTGACGCGACGGGCTGACCGCAAGCTGATCTACGTGGTCCGGGCGAGTGGAGCGGTTCAAGCAGGGGGCGGCTCACGATGGTTTGGACGGAACAATTCGGGCAAGCTTGATATTCTGCCAGGCGATACGATTGTTGTTCCGCTCGAAACAGATAGACTCCGCCCGCTTACGTTTTGGACACAGGTAACTCAGATTCTGTACCAGGCGGCGATTGCAGTGGCTGCGGTCCAGACTTTCAACAACAACTGACGGGTCAGTCACAGTTGTTGCATGGGCCAAGCCTGATCATTTGGCAAAGGATGATTCACGAATTGAATCTCGACAGCGAACCCGTTTATTGCGTACGTTTCGACGGTAAAAGCGCTTGATTACGACTGAGAAGCCCGAACAACCGACCATGATCGAGGACGAGTGGTCCTTCGCCGAGATTTTCGCCGCCGCCTGGAACGGTAAGTGGCTGATCGTCTCCATAACCGGCATCGCGGCTGTGGCATCAGTGTTATTCGCCTTGTCGTTGCCCAACGTTTATCGCGCGGAGGCCCTTTTGGCGCCGAATGAGGGTAGTGGCGCATCTGCACTTTCCTCGCTGGCCGCCCAGTACGGGGGGCTCGCCAGCCTGGCCGGAATCAATTTGTCGAGCGGGAACAATGACAAGACGGCGGTTGGCCTGGCGATTCTGCAGTCTCAGCAGTTCATTTCAGATTTCGTAGTGCGCCGCGAATTGCTGGTGCCGCTGATGGCGGCGAGCGGGTGGAATGAGGACACGGGCGAACTCGAGATTGATGACTCAGTGTTCGACTCGAGTACAAACTCATGGGTGCGCAAGCCCAACAAGCACGGCAATATCGTACC
>CAZFVT010000533.1:0-2592 GCA_964522355.1 uncultured Woeseiaceae bacterium
CGTTGACGCCGAGCAGGAGAATAAAGAGCGACCGCCACTCGAGGTAGCGATCTTCCGCCAGGAACGTCTGCACCTGTTCGTCGGAGACGCTCTCGTCTGCCAGGCGAATCGTGTCATAGGAGGCCATGCCGACTTCGAGATAGGCGAGCTCCCGAACAGCTTTTTCGGTGCTCGAAAGGTAGGGAATGAAAAACTGCGCACGCTGTTCCAGGCCGCTGGTTCCCTGCCACCTGGGGAAGGCCATAAGCACCTCTTGAACGACCTGCCTGTACTCGGGTGATGCGTAACCCAGCACCTGCCATTGGCGGGGCGAGGTTTTTGACGTAGCTGGCGAGTCGCGCCACGGACCGGAAACGCGCACCATGGGACCACCACCAAAGGCCAGCACGACGGCGCCTTCGGGATTCTTCGTCAGTCGTCTTCGCGTCTGGCTGTTGACGAACAGGTCGATTTTCCTGTCGTCCAACTCGCCCTTCAGTACTTCGACAGCGAGATAAGAAAACGGCTTATCCGGATTCTCTCGCGCAAGCACGACGATGTCTGCCGCAATAAGCCGGTCCGCCGCGGTGCTTTCCGGCAACGGTATGCAGATCATGCAAGCCTCGGCTCGGTGGCCCGTAGCGACCAGGCCGACCAACGCGAGTAGAAGCAGCGATGGGGCGAATCCGGTTTTCACAAATCTGGTTGGCACATCGACATGCAGCGGTCGGAACAGAACATCGAGGATACTACTGCGCTAAGACCGGTGCCGGGGCTGCGCTCAGCTAAGATCTGCCGCGTACTTTCGAAGCGTTTCCAGGGGAACAACCTCAAGCGCTCGTTGGTGAGTCGAGCGCAGATAGACTCGCGGCGCCACGTCGTGCCGCTCGGCTTCCAGCCAGCGAGCCGCGCACAGGCACCAGCGATCGCCTGGCTTCAGGCCCGGAAATTCGAAATGCGGCATCGGCGTGGAGAGGTCGTTGCCACGGAACCGGGAAAACTCGAGAAACGGCTGCGTCACCCTGACGCAAACGGTATGCGATCCAGTGTCCTGGTCGCTGGTGTTGCAGCAACCGTCCCTGTAGTAGCCCGTAACCGGATCTTCGCCACAGGTTTCCAGCGGTTCGCCAAACACGTTAAGAGATTCGTCCATCGCTCGATCCTAACCGATGCCTGAAGCCTTCGGTTGGCCGGCATGCTTCACAAACGGTCGCGGCTCAGCTGCGGTCATGCGACTTCCCCATAATGCGTTCAATGTAGGCTTTACCAATTGCTCCCGCTTCCTCGTCCCGTCGCGCGTCGCGCAGCGCATCTGCGTCGGCCCGGGGGTCGAAGCTGCCGTCGCGAAGCGCCGTCAGCTGGCGTTTCGTAGCGCGCACGGCATAGCCGGCCTTGGCAGCAATATCGCGGGCCGTTTGTCCGACCTTGATGTCGAGCGCCTGCTCGTCAACAACGGTTGTCAGCAGCCCCGCCGCATGCGCCTCGGCTGCGCCAAACGGCCGGCAGCTCAGCACGAGGTCTGTAGCCCGCGTTTCACCGATGAGGCGATTGAGGTGTGCCATTCCGCCCCAGGCCAGCGGGATGCCGGCGTCGATTTCAGGGATGGAGAAAACAGCTGAGACACTGGCGATACGCAGATCGCAGCAGGCAAGCAGCACCAGCGCTCCGCCGACACAGTGGCCCGTAACGCCGGCGATCGTGATCTGCGGGAGGCGCCAAAGCGCTTCGGTCGCGCGGCGGCCGAGGTCGGCTGCTTCATCTTCGTCGGCCGCAAAGCGTTCGTTAAATCCCGGCAGATCGGCGCCGGCTGAAAAATGCGCGCCGGAACCCCTGACGACCACCACACGAACGGACTCGTCAGCGCTGAGCGATTCGCAGGCGGACAGCAGCTCGTCGAGCAGCGCCGGCGACAGCGCATTCATTTTTTCCGGACGATTCAGCGTGAGCGTCGCGATGCGTCCATCGATGCTTAGCTCAAGGTTGGGCATTTTCTCTCCTGAAACCGGGCAGCACGCGTCGCTGTGGCCGATCCAGTGCGCCGGCGTCCACGGCCATAAGGGCGCCGAACAGGACGTTGGCACCGTTCGCCATGTCCTCGCTGGACGTGAACTCATATGGTGAATGACTGATGCCGTCGACACTCGGCACAAAGATCATCCCGACCGGCGCGATAAGCGCGATGTCCTGGGCGTCATGGCCGGCGCCAGAAGGCATGCGCAGGCTCGACAGTCCTCGCTGGTTCGCTGAGGCCTGGATGATGTCGCGCATGACCGGGTCGGTCGGCGCGGGCGGCGCCGACAGGTCGATCTCCCTGAAATCGATGTTGCTGCCACGACGCTCGGCAATCCTGCCGGCCTCGGCATAAATCAGGTCGTACACCTGCTGCATCTTGTCGGCATCGAGATCACGAATCTCGAGGCTGAGCTGCACCTCGCCGGGAACGACGTTGGGAGCCCCGGGGAAGGCCTGAATCTTGCCGACGGTTGCGACCTGGCGCCCTTCGAGGTCGGTCGCGACACGGTTGATCGCCAAAGTCAGCTCGGCTGCGATGACCATCGCATCGGTGCGCTGATTCATAGGCGTGGTGCCGGCGTGGTTCGCCATCCCGCCGAC
>CAZFVT010000534.1:0-2588 GCA_964522355.1 uncultured Woeseiaceae bacterium
TACGGAGCGCTCGCTCGCCGAGGCGCTGGTTGCAGTGCGCTACGTCGACAACTACGGCGCGGTCGCCGAGCGCTACCCGGAAAATCCCAACGGCTCGGTGGATGGCATTTGCGGCCTGACCAGCGAAGACGGCCGAGTGACGGTCATCATGCCGCATCCGGAGCGCGTGGCGCGCACCTTCCAGAATTCCTGGCACCCGGATGAATGGGGTGAGGACGGTCCGTGGATGCGCATGTTCTACAACGCGCGCCGCGCATTCGACTGAGCCGTCAGCGGCGCCGGTGAGATCAGCCGCGTTCGGCGGCGGTCGGTGCCTGCTCCTGAACATCGCCGACGAGGCGATTGATGCGGGCGATGCCTTCGACCAGGTAGTCCTCGGCCAGCGCAGAGCTGAAGCGGAAGTGACGGTTCAGGCCGAAACAGTCGCCGGGCACTACCAAGGTGCTCTGTTCAGCCACCAGGCGATCAACAAACGCCCGTGCGTCAATCGGTAAGTCGTAGCGCACGACGCACATGGCTGACGCCTGTGGCGGTACCACTGAATAGATGCCTTCCTGCGCCGACAGCTCCCGCATCAGGACGTCGAAGCCCTGGTTGATGAGCCGACGTGCTCTCGCCGTCAGTTTCGGCCGCACGTCCGGATCCAGGGCCACGTTTGCAAGTTTGTTGCCGAGCATCGTCGCGCTAATCGTGGCGTACTCGTGACGTCGCCATAGGTCACCCACGAGGTCGACCGGGGCCACCAGCCAGCCCGTCCGCAGCCCCGGCAGACCGTAGGCCTTGCTCATGCTGTTGATGGCGATGACCCGCTCGTAGTCGCCCCAGAACGTCGGTGTTGCGGGAGCCTCGCCGCGCTCCGTGCCGGCATAGACCTCGTCCGCGATGATCCATGCACCAACCGCGTCGGCGGCGGCAATAACGGCGGCTCGTTCGGCCGGGCTCAGGATATGGCCGGTCGGGTTGTTGGGGTTGATAATCGAGATCAAGCGGGTGTTGGCGGCGACCGCCTGGCTGAGTGCATCGAGGTCCAGCGCCCAGCCGTCGTCCTCGACGAGCGGAATGGGACGAACCTCGATGCCCCGATTTAACGCGTTGCCGGACAGCTGCGGATAGCCGGGCTGCATGGCGGCGACGGCATCGCCGGGTTCGAGGAGCGTGGACGCCACAAGATGATTGGCCTCTGAGGCGCCAACCGTGACCAGGACGTTCTCGGCGCCCGCGCCCGGATAAAGGGCAGCGATCTTTTCCCTTAGCGCGAGGTCGCCACGAACTTCCGGATAGTCCATCAGGGTCTCACCGAGGCTCGCGACCTCGATGCCGCCCATGTCCAGCAGCTCGGCAAGCGTCATTGGGTGAACGCCGCTCTCCGAAAAGTTGTACTCGACGTTTTGCTCGTTGTCAGACAGGTAGTTTTCAAGCCGGAAGGGCTGGAACATGGGGGTCACTCCGATCGAACGGCGTCAGACGGCCGCGTTTACTCAGGCGGTCAGGCTGCCGTTGCCTTCCTCGACGAAGAAGCGCCGCACCTTTATCGCCCGGGTCAGTTTGCCGCGGCGTACGAAGCACTGATAGAACATGTCTTTCATCACTTCCAGCAGAATCCCGGCCAGCGCCCGGTTCAACACGGGCATGTCCGTACCCGATTCAAACAGCACCTGCTTCACCGGCTCGAAGCTCTGATCGTCGATGCCGGCGATTTCCTGGGCGACCATTACCTCGTCGAAGGCGCGCAGCTTGCCGGAGTCGCCGAGGGCGGCGAACGCCGATGTGGCGGACCGGCGGCACATCGAAGCGAAGGCATTGAAGTTGTTGTTCGAATAGCAGGCAAGCGCTTCCCGAAACAGCACTTCGGTTTCATGCGGCAGGTAAGAAAAGGCAAAGCGTTCGCGGGGGCGCTCGAGCTCGTAGAAATTCTGCAGCAGCTCGGCGGAATTCTCACCCCAGGCCTTGACTCCGAAGCGCAGGAACACCGGCGCGTGGCAGGCGTCGCACTGAAATACCAGACCGAGGTGCTTGGGCCGAGTCTTCAGCACGGCATCCATGTCCGGTACCGACTGGGGCGTCATGTGCGCGAACACACCGCAATAGGGGCATTCCAGGCCGAAGTGTTCGTCCTGCGGCTGAAGCAACCCGTGGTCGCGGTCAATCGTGATCGGCATCGCTCGATTCCCCTGTGCGCTGCATGCTCTTGGGCGGCATGCTGGCGGGCTTCGTCAGTATAGGCGACCCGCCATGTGCCGTTCCGTCCGTGTCAACATAACGTAACGCGAAGCTCCTGTCCTTAAAGGCCGGATTCACGCTTCGAGGCGTTTGTATTTGATACGGTGCGGCTGCTGCGCATCGCCGCCGAGACGCCGTTTTCGGTCTTCCTCATAGTCCGCATAGTTGCCGGCAAAGAACGTGACCTGGCTGTCGCCCTCGAAGGCGAGAATGTGGGTCGCGATGCGATCCAGGAACCAGCGATCATGCGAAATAACGATTGCCGAGCCCGGGAATTCAAGCAGCGCTTCTTCCAGGGCGCGCAGGGTTTCCACGTCGAGATCGTTGGTGGGCTCATCGAGCAGCAGGAGATTGCCGCCGGAACGGAG
>CAZFVT010000535.1:0-2586 GCA_964522355.1 uncultured Woeseiaceae bacterium
TTGTGAACGGCATCACGATAAGACCATCAATCGACTCAATCACCACAAATCGAGCACTTTTGACTGAACGTCAATTCGCTTGTTGGTCGCTGAGCGCAGATGACGGTCGCTCGCACCGCTCTGACCCGCGAAAACGCGCTTCATGGTTCCCAGCAGCTCGTCGGTCATGAATCGACTGCGCGCACCGTACACATGCTTGTCGCCCTCACGATGCTGCTGGGTAACGTGGTATCGCAGCGGCGCAACGAGATGCAGCGAGTTCTTGGCACGCGTCATGGCGACGTAGAGCAAGCGGCGCTCTTCCTCCAGCAGTTCGGGCTTGCCGGTCGAAAACTCGGAGGGAAAACTGCCGTCTGAGACGGCCATGATAAACACGGCGTCCCACTCCTGGCCTTTCGCTGAATGGACCGTAGACAGCACGAGATAGTCCTCATCCAGCAGCGGGTCGCCGGCGCGGTCGCCGGCCGAAGACGGCGGGTCGAGCGTCAGCTCGGTCAGGAATCGTTCGCGACTGGGGTAACGGGAGGCAATCTGCTGCAGCTGTTCGAGATCCGCTTTACGCGTTTCCGCGCTGTCGTAGAGACGCTCGAGCTGCGGCTGGTACCAGCGGGACACGGCCTCTGCCTGGTCCTGCCAGTCCGGATCGTCGACTTCGCGGGACGCCAGCTCGACGAGCAGCCGAGACAATGCAGACCAATCCTCGGCCGCCGCGGCCGGCGCCTCGAAGTCAGCAAGGCGCGCTAAATCGAAATGAGCCAGCGCCAGAAACTCAAAACACTTGGCGGCGGTAGCCGGGCCAAAGCCGGGCAGGAGCTTTAGCACGCGAAACGCCGCCACCTGGTTCTTTGGATTCTCTGCCCACTTCAGCACGGCAAGAAAATCCTTGACGTGCGCAGCCTCGAGAAACTTGAGCCCGCCGTATTTCACGTAGGGTATGTTCCTGCGCACGAGCTCGAGTTCCAGGCGATCGCTGTGATGCGCGCCCCGAAACAGCACGGCCTGGTCCTTCAAAGCCATGCCGCTTTCACGATTGGCTAGAATCTTGTCGACGACGTAATCGACTTCTGCATCGCCGTCTTCCACGGTGACGTAGTCCGGCTGAATGCCGCCTGGCCGCGAAGAGTAAAGGCGCTTGCGATACTGCTTTTCCGAACCGGCGATCAGCAGGTTTGCCGTATCGAGTATTGGCTGCGAAGAGCGGTAGTTCTCCTCCAGGGTGACGACGCTTGCCGGCGGATTAAAGCGTTGTGGAAATCCCAGTATGTTGCCCACTTCGGCCGCGCGGAAGGAATAGATGGACTGGGCATCGTCGCCGACCACCGTGACACCGCGGCCGTCGGGTTTGAGTGCCTCAAGAATCTCCGCCTGCAGCAGATTGGTGTCCTGGTATTCATCGACGAGCACGTGATCGAACCAGCCGCCGATCTCGGCCGCGATTTCCTCGTCCTTGACGAGATAGGTCCAGTAGAGCAGCAGGTCGTCGTAGTCGAGAGACTGGTTGAGTTGCTTTCGTTCCGTGTAGGCGCGAAACAGCTGGCGAAGCTCGGCTTCCCATTCCGCGCACCAGGGAAACGCCAGGTTGAGCGCATCGACCAGCGGCATGCGCGCGTTGACGCAGCGCGAATAGATTGCGAGGCAGGTGTCCTTGCGGGGAAAGCGCCGCGCTTTCTTCGACAGCCCCAGATCGTGGCGAACAACGTCCATGAGGTCGGCCGCATCGCCGCGATCGAGCACGGAGAAGCCCGGATCCAGACCCATGTTGTGCGCGTAGCGGCGCAGCAGGCGATTGCCAATGGAATGGAAGGTGCCGGACCAGGGCAGTTTGGACGGACCTTTACCATCCAGTGCGCGCGCAACGATCGTCTCGACGCGCCGCGTCATCTCCTGGGCCGCGCGGCGCGTAAAGGTCAGAAGCAACAGCCGCTCGGGGTCGACCCCCTCGACGATCAGCCAGGCCACTCGATGAGCAAGCGTCATGGTCTTGCCGGTCCCGGCACCCGCGATCACCAGCAGTGGATCGGCGTCCACGCCCTTGCCGGCTTTGGCCGTTCCGTGACAGGCGGCCAGACGCTGCGCCGCATTCAGCCCGGCCAGGTAGTCGGTTGATTCCGTTGCCGTGTCCATCGGAGCGCTGCCCAGGGCGAAAACTGAATTTTTATACAGTACTGTAAGAATTTACAAGTCGTCGAGAAATTCCTCGATGATTCCGGCGACGGCTGCGGGCGCTTCGAAGTGCATCATGTGGCCGCACTCTTCGATCACCGTGAGTTCGGCGCCGGGGAACGGACGCTCAGCAGGGTCCTCGTGAAACCAGTCCTCGATTCCGGCTCGAAAGTGGGTCTTGGCGCCGGCCACCAGCAGCACCTGCCCGCGGATAGCTCGCCAGCAAGCCTCCGCCTCGGCGCGGCGATACATGACCGCGTTGGGCAGGCGATGATCGGCATCGGCCTTCAGGCGGATTTCGCCCGGGGCGACTTCCTCCGCCCAGGCCCGTGCGACAAAGCGAGCCTCGGGCAGACCGAGGCGCGGGCTGCGCTGGATGATGCGCTCGACGCGTGTCTGCTCGCCGGCCTTTGCGCAGGGGGC
>CAZFVT010000536.1:0-2582 GCA_964522355.1 uncultured Woeseiaceae bacterium
CGACAAAATCGATAGACAGGTCGTAGGCGCCGGCAATGCCCTGAACCGGTTCGAAGATGACCGCGGCGATGTCGTCGTTGACCATGCGGTGGACCGCATCGACGTCGTCGCGATCAATGAAGTCCACTTCGAAAGGCATCGACGGAAAGCCGTACCAGCGATTCGCCGCATTCCAGGTGACTGCGGCGGCAGCGGCGGTGCGGCCATGGAAGCCATGGGTAATGGAAAGAACTTTTTTCCGGCCGGTCGCCATGAAGGCGATGCGCAAGGCGTTCTCGTTTGCCTCGGCACCGCTGTTGACGAAAAACGCCCGGGTTATGTTCTCGGGTGCAACCGAGACGAGTTTGTCGGTCGCTTTCGCCCGGATTTCCAGGGCGACGGCATTACTCTGGAACAACAGCCGTTGGCTCTGCTCGGAGATGGCCCTTGTCAGTCGCGGATGCGCATAGCCGAGGGCCGCGACGGCATGCCCGCCGTAGAGATCGAGAATGCGCCTGCCGTTGATCGTGACGATGTCGCAACCGGCCGCCTGTCGCGGCACGAACGGCAGGTGGCCATAGACCGGTGCCAGACGCGTCGCTTCAAGGGACTTTATTTCACTGCTGGTGGGTGCGGCATTCATGTCACTAGATCCAGGCGGGCGAGGGGGCCATCAGACCCGATTCTTCCGGCAATGACCAGAGCCGGTTCATCCACTGCACGGCGCCGCCGGCGGCACCTTTCACCAGGTTGTCGATAGCGCACATGACCGCGACGGAGGTGCCGCTGGTCGCGATGCCGATATGCGCGACGTTGCTGGCCTGAACGTCCTTGAGTCTCGGTGTTCCCGAGACTACCCGCACGAAGGGACTGTCTGCGTAAAACCGCTCGTAGTGCCCGGCCAGTTCGCCAGCGGACATGGCCGACGACAGTGTCGCCTGTGCCGTTATGTAAATGCCTCGCGCGAACGGTCCCGAGTGAGGAATGAAGTTGACGACAGGCGCTACACCGCTGGCCGCTTCGATAAGTGCCTGCACTTCCGGGACGTGGCGGTGCGCCAGCGGTTTATAGGCGTATAGATTGCTGTGCCGTTCCGGGTGATGGGTGCCGGCCGACGGCGAGCGGCCTGAACCGGTGCTGCCGGTGATGCCGGTAACCAGTAGCGGCGATGCTACCTGGCCGCTGGTGTAAAGCGGGACACCGGCGAGCAGCATGGCCGTCGCAAAGCAACCGGGATGGCCAATGTGCGGCGAGGGCGTGCCCTTCACGTGTTCCGGAACCGCGCAGCTGAACTCACTCAACAGCCCTGGCTCCGGATGAGCAGAACCGTAGACCGTCTCAAACGCCTCGGCGCTCGGGTATCGGAAGTCGGCTGATACGTCGACGGCGTGGGCTTCCAGGTCGCGTTCCGCCGCACCGGACAGCAACGCGGCAACAACGGCTGCCGACGCGGCGTGCGGCGCCGCCGAGAAGACAGCGAGCCGATCACCTTTCGCCAGGCCCTCGAGAGCCGACTCGAGCGTAGAAAACGCAGCGTCTGGATAAGCGTTGGCAAGGCCCGGAAACAGGTCCGCAATCGCTTCTCCCGCACGGCTCGAGGAGACGGCCGCGTGCAGCTCCAGGACCGGATGCGTGGCGACGAGTCGCAGGAGCTCGCCGCCGACATACCCGGTCGCACCGACGATCACGGTTGCGATTTTGCCGCTCATGGTGCGTTGGCTCCCTCTTGGCCCAGGTGTTTCGCGATTGCGTCGCCCAGCGCCGCTGCGTTGCTTAAGGCGTTGATGCCTTCCAGTCCCAGGCGTTCGCGGATCTGGCCCACGCCGACGTCGTTGTCGGTGGCCGGTCCGGTCACAACGACGGGCGAAATGTCGTAGCGCTCCTTCAGGAGCTGTACCCCGCCCCAGGCGGCGACGGGATCGTTGGCGCAGAGCACGACGCCGGTCAGTGCTGACTGGATGGCGGAATCCGAGAGGATGGCATCAACGCCGTATTCGCCGATGAGGCCATCGCCAAGCTCGACCACGATGACGTCAGGCTGCTTTGCAGAAATAGCGTTCAGGAGCGAGCGGGTCAGCGCCGGTCCGTTTTCTGCCGTGGTGGTTACGATACCGAAGTCCGAGAAGATCTTCGTCGGCTCGGCGCCGGCATCCTCCATCGCCAGTATGTCTCGCCGGAGCGCAACCCCGGTCGCCTTGCAGGCGGCGACCTGGTAGCCGAGATTGCGCAGGCGCCCGATGATCGCGCAGCTGGCGGCGGTCTTGCCCGAGTCCATGCAGGTTCCGGCCAGCGCGATAACGGCGACGCCGCGGCTGTCCAGCGCCACGTCCGCGTCCAGGGTAGCCTCGCCCGCGCGTGCGGGGACACCGATGCGTTCGCCGAGATAGGGGAAGTGCAGGACGGTACCCAGCACCTCTCCGTCAAACGGCGGGCCAACTTCGGGATTCGCCGAATCGCACAGGCCGAGCACGCCGCCGATATTCAGGATTTGCACGGTATCGCCGACGGCAAGCTTCTTCGGCAGGTGCCCACTGTAGCCGCGGAGAGCTTTGCGATGGCCAAGCGCCCCGACCACGATGTCGCCCTGCTGTACCGTTGCCATG
>CAZFVT010000537.1:0-2563 GCA_964522355.1 uncultured Woeseiaceae bacterium
CGTTGTTGCCTTCCTGCTTCATGATGCGGTTGTAGTAGATCGTCGGGAAGCTGCCACCGATCAGCCAGTGGACTTCAGACACCTCGTCGAATTCCCGGACCCGGGTTTCGATGCGTTGTGCGAGCTGATCCGTCCGATGGATTGACGCATCGGCAGGCAGCCAGACCTCGATCTCGAACTGATCCCGATCCGCCGGCGGGAAGAACTGCTGACCGAGCGTACTGGCCAGCACGAAACCGGCAACCGGCAGAACAAGGCAGGCAAGAACCGTACGACGCGGAACCGCAATCGCCTTTTCCAGGAAGCGTCGATAGATCGCACCGACGCGCTCGCTGCTGATGCCATCCAGCCACCAGTGCCGCTGCATACCCGGCTCGTGACGCCTGAGGAAGAGGCCGGACAGCGAGGGAATGATGGTCATCGAAACAAAGAACGACGCGACCAAGGCAAGCACCACCGAGATTGCGATCGGGCCGACGAAGTCTCCCATCGCCCCGGGCAACAGGAATACCGGCATGAACCCGAGCACGGTGGTCAGGGTAGAAGCAAGCAATGGGACAAAAAGGTGGGTCAGTGAACGGCTGACCGCGTCTTCCCGGGTGTCGCCCTGGTCGAGGTGCTTCTTGACCTCGTCGGTCATCACGATCGCATTGTCGATCAGCAGTCCGATCGCAATGATCATGCCGAAGATCGACATCTGGTGGATCTGCTGTCCCCAGGCGCTCAACCCAAAGAGCGTAAGACCCGCAGACAGCGGCAGCGCCGAGCCGACGATGATGGCCGCGCGCCAGCCCATACCGGCAAACACGACGACCATAACCAGGCCCGCGCCGGCAAGCAGGTTGCCGCCAAGCGTCGACAGCCGTTCTTCGGTGTATTCGCTCTGGTCGAAGACGATGTCGACCTCCACGCCGGCACCGTCGACCTCAGCAAACGCCTCAACCGCGGCCCTCGCCTGCTCGGCCCACTGGTCCAGCCGGATGTCGCGGCGGGTCTGGGCGGCAATCAGAATACTGCGCTTGCCGTCCGTATAGGTGATGTCCCTCGGCGGCGATTGCCAGCCTTTCCGAACGTCGGCGACGTCTCCCACCGAAACCGTGCGGCCGCCGCCACCCGACAGAACGGGAATGCGGCGCACCCGCTCGACCGAATCGAGCTCGCCGTCAATCTCGATGAACAGGTCCCGCTCGCTGCTTCGCATAGCGCCGGCAGGCAGCTTGGTGTCGGCGCGCGCGATGGCTGCGGAAACCTGAGCCGCACTAATCCCGTAGGACGTCAGCGAGTCGCTGTCGAGTTGCACCGTGACTTCTTCATCCGGACCGCCGTAAAGACGGACGTTGTCGGTGCCGCTCAGCGCGCGAATCCGATCTGCGACATCTTCGGACAGGCGATTGAGCACGGCGAATGACGCGTTGCCCGGCCCATCCCAGGCAAGCGAGATAACCATGCTGAAGGCAACGGCGGAATTCTTGTCGTTGAACGCCGGCGCTGAGGCGCCGCTCGGCAACTCGGCCGTCGCGTCGTTCAGTCGATCCCGCATTTTCGAAAACACCTGCTGGTTCTCACCGGGACCGATGTAATCCTGCAGCTCCATCTGCAATACCGAGACGCCGGCGCGCGAGGTCGAGCGGATCTCCTTGATCTCGGAAAGCTCACGCAGGCTGTCCTCGAGACGGTCGGTCACCAGCGCTTCGACACGCTCGGCCGATGCGCCGGGCAGGAAGGTAACGACCCGCGGGTAACGATTGGTAATGCGCGGGTCTTCGATGCGCGGCATGTTGCTGAGCGCCGCGTAACCAGCCATGAGAATGGTCAGTAACGACAGCACCAGCAGGTAGCGATTCTCATAGAATCGCAGAGCAAGGGCCGCAACCAGGCTTGGCCGGCTCATCAGGAGCCACTCGTCGCGGCGTTGTCGGCACCTTCACGCAGCCGCACCTGCTGATTGGGAACAACTCTCGCCAGACCGCCGGTCACGTACCGGTCGCCGTCGCGCAGGGCACCGCGAACGTAAACTCTGCCGGTCGACTCGTAAAGGATCTCAACGGGCCTCGGCTGCAGAAAGTGTGTGGCGCCGTCCGTGTTGAGCATGCCGGTCTCGACGGGCACGGCAATGTAGGCCGTCCAGAGGCCACGATTACCCTCCGCAAGGGCGCCGATGGGCAGCCAGAAACCCTGCTCTTCCACCTGTTGTTCGAGCTGCAGGCGTGCCAGGTCACCGGGCAGCGCCGTCGCGTCATCCACGGTGAGGATGACATCGACCGTCCTCGTCGCCGGGTCGCGAATCGGCAGTACCGCGTCCACGTGCGCGGGTACCTGGCGGCCATTTATCGTGAGGCTCAGCGAATCACCGGGCGACAGCGCTTCGGCCAGCCCACCGGACACACCAATGCGAACCTGCGGCGATGCCGACTCCTGCAAAGACAGTACCGGTTGACCGGGCGACAGAATCTGGCCCTCGTCAATCCACCGCGTAACCACGACCGCATCGAACGGTGCTTTTAAAGCAGCCTTGGCAAGATCGACCTGCATGCTGTTCACGCGCGCCTCGGCTGCGGCAAGG
>CAZFVT010000538.1:0-2562 GCA_964522355.1 uncultured Woeseiaceae bacterium
TGCCCTGGTGATCGACCCGCCGGAATCGCTGCTGTCCGAGTTTGAGAAAGCCTGCGGCGATCAGGTTACGACCGAGTTTCTGCGTTCGCAGATAGAGATCGGCACCAAGGTTTGCCGAAACGTGGGCGAAGCGCGCGACGAACTTCGACGGCTGCGCAGCGGCATCATTGAGGTGGCGGACCGCCATGGGCTGGGCGTCGTTGCCGCGTCGACGCATCCCTTCAGCCGCTGGTCGGAACAAAAGCACACTCAGAAGGACCGCTACAACGCGCTAAGCGCCGAGATGCAGGGAGCGGCGCGTCGCCTGCTGATTTGCGGCATGCACGTGCACGTTGGCATCGAAGACAACGAGCTGCGCATTGATCTCATGAATCAGTTCGCCTATTTCCTTCCGCACCTGCTCGCGTTGTCCTGTTCGTCGCCGTTCTGGGAAGGCCGGGACACCGGGCTGAAGAGCTACCGGTTGACAGTTTTCGATGCGCTGCCGCGGACCGGGTTGCCCGAGCGATTCCAGAGCTATGCCGAATACGAGCGGCATGTGGGCACCCTGAAGCAAGCTGGAATGATCCAGGACGCCTCGAAGATCTGGTGGGACATTCGGCCGAGCTGCCGCTTTCCGACCGTCGAAACCCGGGTGATGGACGTTTGCACCAGGCTCGAAGACACCGTCGCATTGACGGCCTTGCTGGTCTGCCTGATGCGCATGCTTTACCGGCTGCGGGTCAATAACCAGCGCTGGCGGGCCTATGCCGATATGCTGATTGCCGAGAACCGCTGGCGCGCCATGCGCTACAGCTACGATGAAGGGCTGATCGATTTCGCCAAGGGTGAGGTGACGCCGTTTCGGGCGCTGCTGGATGAGCTGCTCGGACTGACGGCCGAGGACGCCGAGGCGCTTGGCTGCGAGGCGGAGGTTGGCACGGTGAACGACATACTGGCGCGCGGCACCTCCGCGCACCGCCAGCTCAAAGCCTATGAGCTGGCCTCGGCGTCCGGCAAAGGCCAGGAGGACTGCCTGAAGGCAGTCGTGGACACGCTGGTGGCAGATACCGCCGAAGGGCTCTAGAAAGGGCATAAAACGCGCGCTAGCGCACACTTTAGGCACCAGCCACGCCTGAACTGAGCGTTGCATCGCATCTTGCCGCCGTCGTCGCGGCTAGTCTGACGCGATGAGGATTCCTTATCTAACTCGCTGATTTCTTTGAGCTGTCGATGAACGCTCTCGATCCGGTCCTGCCGATGACCTTCGGGCTCGTCGCGTTGATCTACGTAGGTATGGCTGCCTACGTATCTCGCAGCGCTGACGATCAGGCCAGCAACTCGATCAGCATCCTGTTGATGCTGACCGGCGCGTTCGTGGCCGGCGCAGCTCTGTATTACGCCGCCACGGATCTGGCGCTGTTCCGGATCGGTCGGGTTCTGACGCTGTTCGCTGCGAGTTTTCTTCCGGTGGCGTTCTATTCGCTCTATCGAGCATACGTCGGCGATCGGCCCTCAGCGCTCTTGCTGGGCGCCCTGTCGATCATCCCCGCAGTCACGACCGGGCTCGCGCTGACGAATCCCTGGCATGGCCTCGTGTGGGAAATCAACGTGGTTGACGGCGCCGTCGGGTTTAGCCCTGTGCGCCAACATGCCTGGTTCCGACTCGTGTCGTTGCCGTTCAGCTATACGCTGTTCGGCTATTCGCTGCTGGCGCTGGCGGGACGTCTGTCAATGATCGCGAGAGCGCATCGTAGCCGTGTCGTCATCTTGCTGGTCTGTGCGGTCCTGCCGTTCCTCGTTAACGTCTCGAACACGCTGCTCGATATCGGTCCTTACGATTTTCCATTTACGGCAACCACTCTCGTCGGCCTGTTGCCGGTTTACTGGTGGGCGACCTTTCGATTGAGCGGCGCAGCGTACAAACCCGTCGCCTACAAGACGCTGTTCGACCATGTTCAGGACGCGATCCTGGTTCTTGACGATGATCAGCTTATCGTTGGTCTCAACCGGCGTGGCGAACAGCTGCTTGAAGCCAATGAAGCGGACCTCATTGGCAAGCCAATTCATGAGGTCTCGGTGGATATCGCCAGTGAGATCCGCCGGGCGCACGGCTCTTACTTGCTCAGCACCATTCGTTTCGACGATCGCGCCTACCTGGATGTTTCCTGCGGCCAGCTGACCGGCCCAAACGGAGAAAGCCACGGCACGGTTGTCGTTTGCCGCGACATCACCGAGCGCCGCAAGACACAGCAGGCGCTGAAGGACAGCGAGCAGCTCATCCGCTCGCTGGTTGAGAACTCGTCAAACGGCATGCTGCGGTTCGCGCGCCACGGCTCCAAGTTCCGCTGCGTTTTCGCCAATCGGGCAGCGGCGGACCTCCTTGCGACCGGCGACCGCGACCTGATCGGCAGCGTACTGGACGAGTATCCCGTGCTTGATCCCGAAGCGTTGCTGGATCGTTTTGGAGGCTCGAGGTCCCGTCGTGAAACCTTTTCACCGCTGGAGCTCGAGGTGCATGAGCGGTCGGCAGATCGCTGGCTCAAGCTCGTGGCCGAGTCGATCGGTGATGACTTCTCGGTG
>CAZFVT010000539.1:0-2552 GCA_964522355.1 uncultured Woeseiaceae bacterium
CCACACGTGGAAGAAGGCGCTTTTGGAGGGCGCGTCCGGCGTGTTCGAGCGAGGCGTCACAAAGAAACCCGAGATTGACGAAGAGCAGATCAAGGAACTGCATGCGAAGATCGGGGAGCTGGCTGTGGCCAACGATTTTTTGTCACGAAAGCTCAAGCCGTGGACCGGCAAGTGAGGCGCAAGATGGTTGAGCCAGGCAATCCGGATTTATCCATCGGCAGACAGTGCAGCCTGCTGTCGATCTCGCGGTCGTCGTTCTATTACCGGCCCAAGGGCGAGACGGCGCTGAACCTGATGCTGATGCGCCAGATCGATGAGCAGTTCCTGGAAACGCCGTTCTTTGGCGTGCGGCAGATGACCTGGCATCTGCGCAACGAAGGGCACCTGGTGAACGAGAAACGCATTCGCCGGCTGATGCGGCTGATGGGGCTCATGCCGATCTACCAGAAGCCCAACACCAGCAAGGCAGCGAAGGGGCACAGGACCTATCCGTATCTGCTGAAGGGATTGCGCGTGACTAGGCCCAACCAGGTCTGGGCCGCCGACATCACCTACGTGCCGATGCGGCGCGGGTTCCTTTATCTCGTGGCGATCATGGACTGGCACACCCGCAAGGTGCTGGCTTGGCGCATCTCGAACACGCTGGAGGCCGACTTCTGCGTTGAGGCGTTGAACGAGGCCATCCGCCGCTTCGGCCCGCCTGAGATCATGAACACCGATCAGGGCAGCCAGTTTACGTCCTTTGCCTGGATGGACCGGTTGCGCCGATCCGGCGTGCGCGTCTCGATGGACGGCAAAGGCCGGTTCCTCGACAACATCTTCGTTGAACGGCTCTGGCGGAGCCTGAAATACGAGTGCGTCTACCTGCACGCCTGGGAAACCGGATCAGAGGCGAAAACCGGTGTCGGCAAGTGGATCGAGTTCTACAACCGCGAGCGCCCCCATTCCGCCCTTGGCGGCAAACCCCCAGCCGTAGTCTATTGGCTGAAAAAAGACGAAACCCAACCCGATCAGCAGGAGCAGAGAGTAGCTTAAACTACGCGGAAATCTGTCCAAACATTGGGGAGTAGCTCAACTGGCCTCGTTCTCGCTGGCGGGTACGCCGCTCTAGAGCGCCGTCCTTGAAATCTGAATCGGCGGGATTCCCACGGGGCCTTTTTTGTGATTCACCATATGTGGAGGTGTGTCATGGGAAAATCGCTATCACTGGATATTCGTGAGCGGGTCGTCGCGTTGATAGACGAGGGCTTGTCTTGCCACGAAGCCGCGCGGCGCTTGCGGATATCAGCGGCGAGCGCGGTACGGATCATGCAACGCAAGAGGCGAACGGGTGGAGTGGAAGCCGCGCCTCAGGGCCGCCCTCGGCGCAGCAAGCTGGATACGGTCTCAGACTGGCTCAAATCGCGTGTGGAAGCCGAACCGGACATCACCATGCCTGAGCTGGCCGAGGTGCTGAAGCAGGAACACAACCTCACAGCGACGCCAGCGATGCTGTCGCGCCATCTGATCCATCGCCTTGGCTTCACATATAAAAAAAATCGCTGATTGCGACGGAGCGGCTGCGCAAACGGGTCCGCGCCGCCAGGTACGAGTGGCGGCACCGCCGGATGCCGAGGATGCGTCTTGAGCCACACCGGCTTGTCTTTATCGACGAAACTGCCGTCACGACCAAGATGACACGGTTACGCGGCCGGTCCCTGCGCGGCACCCGGCTCGAAGCCGATGCGCCCTTCGGCCACTGGCGTACCCAGACCTTCATCGCGGGCCTGCGGATCGACGAACTCAGCGCCCCCTGGGTGCTGGATGGCCCCATGAACCGCGCCGCATTCGACCTATACATCGAGACCCAGCTGGCTCCAACATTGCAGCCGGGCGATGTGGTGATCGCCGACAACCTGTCATCGCACAAATCGGCTCATGCGCAGGAGCTTTTGAAGGCGCAAGGCAGTTGGCTGCTCTTCCTGCCGCCCTACAGCCCCGATCTGAACCCGATCGAAATGGCATACTCGAAACTCAAAGCGCACCTGCGAGGGCTCAAGGCTCGCACATTCGATACCCTGTTCCAATCCGTCGCCAAAACCTGCGACCTATTCCCGCCAACCGAGTGCAGAAACCTCTTCAAGGCCGCCGGATATGTTGCAGATTAAATGGACGACGCTCTAGCTGTAAGAAACCTCGGATCGATAGTCCAAGAAATGCGCCCTCAGCAGCTTGTCCACCAGCTTTCTGACCGTACTGATCTTACGGGTATGATGTATTTGGACCCTCAGTTTATAGGTTGCTTTATCGACGGATTCTAACCCACCAACATCGCCTAAGCTTGTTTGCTCAATCTCCCGCCATAGGTCTTCACCAAAGTTACGTACCTGATGAGTAAGTGCCCCGTCGCTGTTTGTTGGGAATAGAATTGTGATCGTTTTCTGCGCTTGCATGGCTCGACCGTATCTGCGAAGCCGCCATTCGCGCAAGATGCAGCATAATACATAATGGGCTCAGAAAAGTCATCCAAGCGTCGCCAAAAAATTTCAAAAATACCGTAGGACATCTGATTG
>CAZFVT010000540.1:0-1854 GCA_964522355.1 uncultured Woeseiaceae bacterium
GGCGCCCACCATGGTGTGCAGTTCGTCGATGAACAGGATGATCTGCCCTTCCTGCTTGGCGAGATCGTTCAGGACGCCTTTCAGGCGCTCTTCGAACTCACCGCGAAACTTGGCTCCAGCGATCAGCGCGCCCATGTCGAGCGCCAGGATGCGCTTGCCGCGAAGGCCTTCCGGCACTTCGTTATTGACGATGCGCTGCGCCAGGCCCTCGAGGATCGCGGTTTTACCAACGCCGGGCTCGCCGATAAGCACTGGGTTGTTCTTGGTGCGGCGCTGCAGAATCTGGATCGTGCGGCGAATCTCGTCGTCGCGGCCGATGATCGGATCGAGCTTGCCCTGTTCGGCGCGCTCGGTGAGATCGATGGTGAATTTCTCCAGCGCCTGGCGGGAATCTTCGGCGTTCGGATCGTCTACCTGCGCACCGCCGCGCAGTTCGTCGATGGCTTTCTCCACGGCGCCTTTGACGGCACCCGCCTGCTCCAGTATCGCTTTGAGCGGCGATTTGCCGTCCAGCGAAGCAAGGACGAAGAGCTCGCTGGAAATGTACTGGTCATTGCGTTCCTGGGCGAGCTTGTCGGACAGGTTGAGCAGCTTGCCGAGATCGTTGCCGAGATGCACGTCGCCGCCGGAACCTTCAACTTTCGGCAGGCGATCGAGCGCCTCGCCGAGCTGCGAACGCAACAGATTGACGTTAACGCCGGCCTTCGTTAGCAGACCGCGTACCGAGCCACCCTGCTGATCGAGCAGGGCAATCATCAGGTGGACGGGCTCGATGAACTGGTGGTCCTGGCCGACCGCCAGGGACTGCGCATCGCCCAGTGCCATCTGGAATTTACTGGTGAGTTTGTCCATTCGCATGGCGCTTTCCCCAAATTCGAAACTGCTCTTTAAATAGCGGCGAAAGCGCTCTTTTCAAGCGCCGGCAGCGGCGGGATTCAAGCCGGGCTTACGCCCTGCGAATGGCGATGATCGAGGCCATACGGCCGCACTGGCCGTCGCGTCGGTACGAGAAGAAATGGCCGTCTTCCTGGTAGGTACAGCGATCGCCGCCGTAGACCTCGTCAACGCCGATTGCGGCCAGGCGCTGACGGGCAAGCGCATACAGATCAGCCTGCCAGCGACCGGCCGGGTTCTTTTCAAACGCGCTCGCGGCCGAGCTGTCTGTCGCCAGGAAGGCCGCGCGCACCTCATCGCCCACTTCAAACGCCGCCTGAGAGATGGCCGGTCCGAGCCAGGCCATGAGATCGCCCGGACGGCCCGGCATCGCAGCGACGGTGTTCTCGAGAACGCCGGCCGCCAGGCCACGCCAGCCGGCGTGCGCGGCGGCGACGACGATGCCATTTCGATGGGCAAAGAGCACCGGCAGGCAGTCTGCGGTCAGGGCCACGCAAACCGTATCGGGCTGGTCTGTCCAGCTCGCATCCGCCTCAGGTTCGTCGGATGCGCCGAGGGCTGCAACGACACGCGGGCCGTGCACCTGTCGTAGCCAGTAAGGCTCCGACGGCAGGTCGAGGCGGGAACGTAGCAAATGCCTGTTCGCCAGGACGTGCTCGTCCACGTCACCTGCGTGAATACCGTGATTCCAGCTATCAAACGGCGCCTCGCTCCTGCCCCCCGTTCGAAGCGTGGTACCGGCGATGATTGATTCCGGCGCTGGCCAGTCGGCCGCGAGAAAGTGTCTGTCGTTCATGCCAACCTGTCGTTCATTCCAACCTCATGGCCTGATCGGCCGCCAGCGCCTCGGTCAGACGGCGAAAATCTTCGGGCGGTTCGATCCGAATTTCCAGTGCTTCGCCGGTCTCGGGATGTTCCAGCTTCAGCGCCGTCGCGCTGAGTGCCTGGCGACGAAATCCA
>CAZFVT010000540.1:1890-2544 GCA_964522355.1 uncultured Woeseiaceae bacterium
CCACGCAAGGCTTCGATGAGCGCATCGCTGGCGCCGGCCGGCAGCGCGAGTCGACCGCCATAAACAGGGTCTCCGACCAGCGGCTGGCGGCGCCAGGCGAAATGCACACGTATCTGGTGAGTGCGCCCGGTTTCCAGCGACACCTTCACCCAGGTGTGCGCTGCAAAGCGCTCAACGACCGTGTAGTGACTCACGGCAGGCTTGCCGTCCGGGTCGACCGCCATGCGCTTGCGATCAACCGGGTGGCGCCGAATGGGCGCGTCGATGGTGCCGCCGCCGGTCAGAACGCCGAGGCATACGGCATCGTACTGGCGGCTGATGCTGCGTTCGGCGAGCTGCCGCACCAGCGCGGTATGTGATTCCAGGGTTCGCGCAACGATCAGCAGGCCCGTTGTGTCCTTATCGATCCGGTGGACGATGCCGGCACGCGGCAGGTTCTTGAGCTCTGGGTACTGGTGCATCAGCCCGTTCATCAGGGTGCCGGTCGCGTTGCCGGCACCGGGATGCACGACCAGCCCGGCCGGCTTGTTGATTACGACCAGCGCGTCGTCCTCGTAGGCGACGTCGAGTTCGATGGGTTCAGGTTCGCTCCGAACCTCAGCCGCCTCCCGGACCTGCACGCTGATCCGTTCACCGCCGGAGACCGTTTCGCGT
>CAZFVT010000541.1:0-1431 GCA_964522355.1 uncultured Woeseiaceae bacterium
GGCTGTCCCAGATGAATGATTGTCCCAGACAGAACCCGGCTTACGGCCGGCTCTTTCCTGCTCGAGCCCGGTTTTCCCACTCCTTCGGCCGGGCTTGTAAAAATAACAATAAAAACAATTGGTTAAGGATACTCTCGCGCAGCGTATCCGACGATTCGCGCAACTCCGTCGCAGAGCGCTGAAAACTGATCCCCCGGCGCGCCCCGTCTTCAATTTGCGACATACATTTCAGCCAAGATTTAGCTATTTTGCATAAGTCGCTGATTTAGCTCCCGCATTAGCTGCCACGATTGATCACGATCTGGCCACCGAAAGGCCGCTAAGTGCCTGTACAAACAGGTGTATTCGACACAGTTTGTTGACGGTGCCACAGGCCCCGAATATAGTGTCTAAAAGTGGAAAAAAGTGGGAGAAGGCGGTTTTGAGGGGCGTCAGAAGTCCTCTTCCGTCAACCAATAACAAGCATGTTTCGCGGGGCCACCAAAGTAACGCTGGACGCCAAAGGGCGCATGGCGATTCCGACGCGCTATCGGGATCGCATCGCTTCCCGTTGCGACGGCCAGCTGGTGGCGACGGTCGATCTCGACTACTGCCTCTTGATTTACCCGTCTCCGGACTGGGAGGACATCGAACGCAGGCTGATGCGCCTGCCGACCTTCGACAAGCAGGCGCGGCGCCTGCAACGGCTGATGGTCGGGCACGCCACTGAGATCGAGATGGATGGGCACGGACGAATCCTGTTGTCCAAGGAGCTTAGAGAGTATGCGCAACTCGATCGGCAGGCAATGCTGATTGGGCAGGGCACAAAGTTTGAGCTCTGGGACGACGAGCGCTGGACAGCGACCAGGGACAGCTGGATTGACGGTGACGAGAACGCCGATTTGTCCGCGGCCCTTGAGTCTTTGTCGCTGTAGCGACTCGCGTCGGTGACGAAGGAGCACGGCGGCACCGGGAAGCACGTTCCGGTCCTGCTGGAAGAGGCAATAGAGGGGCTGCAGATAAAGCCAGGCGGCATATACATCGATGGGACGTTCGGCCGTGGCGGCCACAGCCGGGCGATTCTGCAGAGATTGGGGGTGGAAGGCCGGTTATTGGCCATAGATCGGGACCCGCAGGCCATTGAAGAGGCAGATCAGGACCTCTTGCGGAACCCGGCATTCGAACTGATCAGGGGTGAAATCGGTGAACTCGGGAACATCGCAGCGGAGAAAGAATGGCAGGGCCGAATCGACGGGCTGCTACTCGATCTGGGCGTGTCTTCCCCGCAGCTGGACCAGCCGGAGCGCGGATTCAGTTTTCAACAGGACGGACCACTCGACATGCGCATGGACCCGGATAGCGGGCAGAGCGCAGCCGAGTGGCTAGCCGAAGTTTCAGAGCAGGAGCTCAGACGGGTGCTTCGACAGTACGGTGAAGAAAAGGCAGCGGGAC
>CAZFVT010000541.1:1441-2540 GCA_964522355.1 uncultured Woeseiaceae bacterium
CGTATCGCCAGGGCGATCGTTGCCGCCCGCGCCGACAAGGCGATCGAGACGACTGGCCAACTGGCCAGCGTCATCGAGTCCGTGCTGCCGCGTCGTGGCCAGCGCCGCCATCCGGCCACCAAGGCGTTCCAGGGCATTCGTATCTTCACCAATGACGAGCTGGGCCAGATCGAGCGCGGGCTCGCAGCCAGTCTCGACCTGTTGGCGAAGGGCGGCCGTCTCGCGGTCATCAGCTTCCATTCGCTCGAGGATCGGGCGGTGAAGCGATTCATGCGCCACGCATCCATTGAGCCCGAACCCTATCGCGGACTCCCGGAGATTCCGGAAGAGCACCGCCCGCCGCTGAGGCTTGTTGGCAAGGCTCAGGCCGCCAACGATGACGAAGCGATCCGGAATCCGCGGAGCCGCTCGGCCCGTCTGCGGGTCGCGGAGCGAATTTGATGGCCGCTAGCAAACGTCGTCCGCCGATCCTGCTCGCCAGCGTATTCGCCGCGGTCTGTCTCGCTTTGGCGATGGGCCTGGTCTATACGAAGCATGAGTCGCGAAAGCTGTTCGTTGAGCTTGAGAGCCTCACCAATGAGCGCGACGAGCTGAACATCGAGTGGGGCCAGCTGCAGATCGAGCAAAGCACCTGGGCCACACACGGCCGAATCGAGCAGGTGGCTTCCGACAAGCTGTCGCTGGTGCGGCCGGATCCTGACGACGTCTACGTTATCGAGCGCCAATGAGCGGCGGTGCAGAAACCCGAAAAGAGGCTGCAAGGCGATTTGTCGGTCGCAGCGTCGTGGTGTTCGCGTTCTTTACCGTCGCCGCCGGCCTGCTGCTGGCGCGTGCGGTTCACCTCCAGGTACTAAGTAAAGACTTCCTGAACGCGCAGGCGGATACCCGGCACCTGCGCACCGAAACAATCTCGGCGCATCGCGGATCTATCACCGATCGGCACGGTGAGCCGTTAGCCATCAGCACTCCCGTCGACAGCATCTGGGCGAATCCCAAGGAGCTCTCGGGTGCCGTCGATCGGCTGCCCAAACTCGCGGATGCCCTCGATATGGAATCGCAGGCGCTCATGAATCGCGTCACCCGCGAAATGAACAAGGAG
>CAZFVT010000542.1:0-2517 GCA_964522355.1 uncultured Woeseiaceae bacterium
TGAGTATCGCCAGTCGCTTGATCGCGGCATGCGCATCGCGCGCAAACAACTCCCGCCGGACCTCGTGCGGCTGCCGGTACCGGCACCGGGTAACCCGTCATGAGCTGCGTGAAGCAAGTCCGCTTTTGGATCATCGCGGCTCTCCTTGCCTCGCTACCCGTGACCGCGCTGGCCACCACTGAAGAGATCGATGCGCTGGTGGAAGCGGTCCGCCAGGAGGCGCTGCGCGAAGCGGCGTTCGATGAGGAACGCATCGAGCGCTTCCTCGACCAGCGTGAACGACAGGCAGAGCTGTTGAGGGATGCCCGCGCGCAGCTTGCCGCGGCGGACCGTCGCGCCGACCAGCTGCGCGGTGAGTATGAAGGCAACGAAAAGACCCTGACCGAATACGAGGCATCGCTTCGGGAGCGTGCCGGTGACCTCAACGACACGTTTGCCATAGTTCGCCAGGCGGCCGTCAGCGCCGACGGCGTGATGCAGACGTCGCTGGTCGCCGCCGAGCAGGCCGAGCGTTCGAGCTTCCTGCAGGACCTCGGCAAAGGTGAAACGCCGCCGTCGATCGATGACATCATGCGGCTGTGGACCATGGTCCTTTCGGAGATCAGCGAGTCCGGCGAGGTGGTGAGCTTCGATGCCACCGTCATCAAACCGCAGGGCGATGAAGCCAGCCAGACGGTGACACGAGCCGGTGTTTTTAATGCGGTGAGCAACGGCGCCTTCCTGCGCTACCTCCCGGCAACGGGGAAGCTGGTCGAGCTGAGCCGCCAGCCGGCGGCGCATTACCAGTCGATGGCCAGTGATCTCGAATCGGCCTCCGAAGGCGTTGTCGGCATGGCGCTCGACCCGTCGAAGGGTGCGATATTGAGCCTCATGGTGCAGTCGCCGGACCTGGGCGAACGCGTCGACCAGGGCGGCATCATTGGCTACATCATCCTGGCGTTGGGCGCGATCGGCCTGCTGCTTGCAGCGCAGCGCGGACTCGCCAACGTGTTCGCGCGTCGTTCCATCGACAAGCACGTTTCCGGCTCCGGGCGAAATGAAAAGAACCCGCTCGGACGCCTGCACAAGATCGCCGATGAGATGCAGGGTGAGGAAACCGAAACGGTTGGCCTGCGCATGGACGAGCAGCTTGCGGCCGAGAGTTCGCGCTTTAACCGCGGGCTTTCGACGATAGCGATGCTGGCCGCCGTCAGTCCGCTGCTCGGGCTGCTCGGCACCGTGACCGGCATGATCGAGACCTTCCAGTCCATCACCCTGTTCGGCACCGGCGATCCAAAGCTGATGTCGGGCGGCATCTCCCAGGCGCTGGTCACCACCCAGCTTGGACTGGCGGTGGCTATACCGCTGGTGCTGATTCACAGCGTACTCGTGGGCAGGGCAAACCAGCTGGTTGAGCGCCTCGGCAAATACTCCAGCGATCTGTTGACCGGCCGTGACCTGGCTTGATCTTCAGGACGGGCTGGCCAGCCTCTTCGACCAGGGCGGAGCGACGCTGTGGGCCATCCTCGTGTCGTCGATCCTGCTGTGGATCCTGATCATCGAACGGTACTGGTTTCACCTATGGGAGCTGCCGACGCTTCGCGACAACACGCTGAAGACGTTTCGCGCACATCGCGCATCGCTCGACAAGGACTCGATCATCCGGCGCATCGACGCGCTGGTCGAAGACATCAAGGCGGAGTCGCGGCGAAACATGCTGGCGCTTAACGCGCTCACGGCAATTCTTCCGCTGCTCGGTCTGCTGGGAACGGTGTCGGGAATGATCAAGGTGTTCGACGTGATCACCGTGTTCGGCACCGGCAATACTCGCGGCATGGCCTCGGGCATTTCCGAAGCCCTGGTAACCACGATGGCGGGTCTGTTTACCGCGCTGTCGGGCATCTATTTCGTCTCCGATCTCGATGGTCGTGCCGAGGAGGCCGCGAGACGCCTCGAGGCTGACCTCGTGGAAAGCGGTTAGAAGGAGCAGCTCTTGTCATCAGCCAAGCACATCAAGAAAGACAGCGGCCAGGCGGCGCTGAACATCACGCCGATGATCGACATGGTGTTCATCCTGCTGATCTTCTTCGCTGTCAACGCGTCGTTCGTCAAAGAGGCCGGCGTTGAGATCGAGCGGCCCAGCGCGCGCACGGCGGAGGTGCAGTCAAAGGCCAACATCATGATCGCGGTGACTGAAGGTGGCGAGGTCTGGGTTGATCGCCAGCGCGTGGATCCGCGAAGCGTGCGCGGTCACGTCGAGCGGCTGCACGCCGAAAATCCCGAGGGCGCTGTCGTCATCCTTGCCGACGATGATTCGCAGACGGGCCTGGTCATCGAAGTGCTGGACCAGGCACGGCTGGCCGGTGTGGAACAGGTTGCCGTCGCGGCGACGCCGGACTAGGAGCTCACGATGAGTGCCCGCGCCGTAGCCAAGCTCCCGGTTATTCTGCTCGCCGCGCTCGTCGTCAACGCGATCATGTTCGTGTCCATCGAATACATGGTCGGCAATCGACGCATCCGGCTGACCGAAACCACGGA
>CAZFVT010000543.1:0-2507 GCA_964522355.1 uncultured Woeseiaceae bacterium
CCGCGCCTCGAGGGGAGCCCCCCCCGGTGCTCGCCGGCTACCCCCCCACCGCCGGTACCGACAGTTTTGCCCTGCACATCTACGACCTAAACGCCCGTAATGGCCGTAACGGCGATACGGTGCTGACGGTCGCCCAGCTGCTTGAAGTCCACGATCCGGCCTACCTCGACGATTCCGAGCTCCAGCGGATCTACGCGGACCTCCCACAGAAGCCGCTACCAGACACGGCCCTCGATGCCTGGCTCAACGAACTGAGCCGCATACCCGCCGCGCGCTGAACCCCGGTTTAACTAAATTCTGTGACGCCGTTGCTGTCCGCGCGCCGAATCGCGGGACTAGACTGGCCGCAATCCCATAGCCGCGAAAGGCTCCGCGACCATGTCAATTTCGATGCGCTTTCTTCGGCGCGCCCTGATTCTCAGCCTGCTGACCCTCACCTGGGCGCACGCACAGGACGACAAGGCGCCGCCACCTGCCGTATCCGACGACTCGGCGGTCTGGTCAGTTATAGAACGTGCCTGGCGCGCCGAGCGCGAGGGCGACACCCGCTGGATAGAAGAGCTGCTGTCTGCAGACTTCGTGGGCTGGAGCCTCGACTCCCCGGCACCGCGAGACAAGTCGTCGACCCGGCTGTGGACCGGCTTCACGTCGCGGCACAGCAAGATGCTGGAGTACGAGCTGTACCCCCTGTCGATCATCGTGCACGGCGATACCGCGGTTGCCCACTACCTGTACTCCAGCGCGATGCAGACGAAGGGAGAACCGCTCGAAACCGTTACCGGGCGTTTCACCGACGTCCTGGTACGCAGCGCCGACGGCTGGCGCTTCCTGTCCTGGCACGGCGGTCCCGACCACGACTGATCGCGGCACACCGCCGGCTGGCGGCCTTACGCGGCAGACCGATTCCATCCCAGGGTCACCAGGTTACCCAGCCCCACCAGCGCCACCCCTGCCAGCAACCCGGCGGTGACCGCGAGCCCTTCGAAGGCGACTGACAGCAACACCGCGACGACCGGGAACATGATGACCGCGTATCCGGCGCGCTGAGCGCCGATCCGGCCCAGCAGTGTCAGATAGGCGCTGAACGCGACGATCGAGCCGAACACGATCAGGTAGAGCATCGACCAGAAGTAGGTCTGCTCCCAGTCAACCTTGAATTCCCGCCCCTGCCCGAAGGCAAAGAGCCCCGTGAGCAGCGCCCCGTAGAGCATGCCCCAGGCGTTCGACTGCAGAACCGGCAGGGCCTTCTTCTGCGCCGCCTGCGAGACCATATTGCCGAGCGACGCCGTCATCGCCCCGGCGACACACAAACCGGCTCCCAGCAGGACCTCCGTGCCACCGTCAAGCTGGCGAATCTGCGGATAGAACAGGCACACAATCCCGGCAATGCCGAGTACCGAGCCGGCAACGACGCGGGGCTCGATGGCCGTGCCGAAAAACAGGCGCGCATTCAGAATGTTCATCCACAGCATGCTGGAAAAGGCGATCGCGCTCATCGCCGAACCGATGTATTGCTGCGCGGAGTACGCGAGGACGAAGTTGAGACCAAACAGGCAGACGCCCAGCGCGGCAAACAGCAGATGGTCGCGCCAATGGAACCTGAGCGAGCGGCCCAGTAGCCGACAGATCGCGAGCAGCAACACCGACGCGCATGCATAGCGGTAGAACACCGACACCTCTACCGCCGCCGCGTCCACCTGGAACTCGATCGCAATCCACGTTGAGCCCCAGACCAGTACGGTCACGAGATAAAGCAGCGTGTTGTTCATCGATCGCCGTCCCGCCACGACCTCGGGCTGCCGCAGCCCCGGCCATCGCGCCGTATCAGCAGGTCCCGGCGAAAGCGCGCCGGCATCGTTCGGTTGCGCTGGGCACGCAGGAACAGGTCGACTGACGCCTCGATCGCCAGCGACAAGAGCCACGACGGTCCGTGATTAAGCCGCGGCGCCTCCTTGGGTCGCAGGTCGCCTTCAAAGTTTTCGACTGAGCAGCATCCAGACATTGCGATTCCCCGGCAAAAAGCCTGTTCACCTGACGGACGTTGACTTTACGATTCGTCTAGCGCTATAACAGATTCAGTTTTCGAAAAATGGGACATACACAGATATGCTTGGCATTGATCGTTCCAGCGGCGACTACCTTTATCGTCAGGTCACCGACCTGATTACCGAGAGCATTGACGCGGGGACCCTGAGGCCGGGTGATCGACTGCCCTCGCTTCGGCGCATGAGTGATCAGATCGGCGTCAGCGTGCCCACAGTGCGGCAGGCCTACATCGAACTCGAACGACAGCGCCGGGTGGAGTCCCGGCCGCAGTCGGGCTTCTACGTCCGTGCGCTGCGCACCAACGAGCTGGTACGACCGGCGCCGGGGCCAAAGGCGGCGAATCAACCCGCCAGCGTGTGCTGTCGACCGCTGATGGAGCGGGTCTACGACGGGCTCTACCAACCAAACATCGTGCCGTTGGGAATAGCCAACCCCTGCATGGCGCATCCGGCGGCCAAGGC
>CAZFVT010000544.1:0-2500 GCA_964522355.1 uncultured Woeseiaceae bacterium
CTAGATAGTCCGTTGCCGGGAAGCCCCGCAACTTGACAAAGCAGGCGTCCCACAGCGGCGTCGTGCCGCCGCGCTGGCAGCCCTGAGCTTCCCAGGCGAGGACGACGTTGTCCGTCAGGGAGTGGTAGGAACGAAAGACGGCACTGTAGCCCTGATAGGTGTTCTTGCTACCGATGGACTCATCGTTAAAGATTGCCTCGCCCTTGAAGTAGCTGCCCGCCGTGCTGTTGTAGGGGTTATCGCGAGAATCTCGCTCCGTGTAGAAGCCGATGCCGACCGAGCGTACGTTGGAGCCGGAGTCGAACTCCTGCGGTCGGGGGGCATCGCCAAAATCGAGCGACTGATTCGCATCTACCACGCGCACAAGACCGCCGCCGTACCAGCTGCCACCAATGCGCCGCGCCAGCTTGCCAAACAGGAAGCCGCCGTTGATGCGCCAGTCGATGCTCTGCTGGTCACTGCCGTCGTCCACGGTGAGCAGCGACAAGCGGAGGTCCGCAGCACCGACAGCGCCGGTAAACCGCCACCGGTTTTCCCGCCAGTAGTTCTGCTGAAACACGGCAAAGGCCCGGCTGTTGTTGTTCGTATACAGCGCGGCTGCGCCGGTAACCGATGCGGGTTGGGTCTCGGCCTGCTCTTCTGACTGGCCGTAGAAGTAGGCCGCTCCGAGGATGAGCCCTTCCTCGAGTGTTGGGTCCGAGATAGGAATGGGCACGGCGACGAAATCGCCTCTTTGCACCTTCAGCCTGACGTCATCCTCCCGGATATCGGGGGCGATCGGCGGTCGGGTGTCCGTGGCTGGGTTGGCGTCCTGGGCCAGCGTCGGAGTCGCAGCCGCAAGCCAGGCGATCATCGAAAGGTGGATGCGCTTCCGCGCTTGGTACCCGTACTTGTCGGACTGCAGCGTCATCAGAATTCAAACGCCAGCCCGGCACTCAAGATAAGAATGGCTTCGTCGTCCAGAATGTCGACAGCGACCATTGGAACAAACGGTCCTGCGCTCGTCTCGACATGCCAGCTCGCGCCAATCCGGACGAGTGCCTCGTCGCCGCTGCTACGGCGTTCCACACCCGGGGCGATCATCGCGTTCCAGCCGTCGAGTTTTCGAACAATCGGCACGGCGATGATGCTCGACGTCTGGTCGCCCCACAGCCGTTCGAAGATGATGCCTGTGCTCCATTTGTCCGTAAGGCGACGGCCGTACTCGATTGCAGCGGCGATATCGTTGTCGCGTCCCTCGTGGATCAGGCCGATAGCAAGCACAATCTCGTTCCTGGACTCATGTTCCTGCAATTCCGACGACGAGTGTTCCTGGGCAGCCGCGGCGCACGGGAATGCCATTATCCCGAGCGACAACAGGCCAAAACTTTTTCTGATAAGGTTCATTCGGCCTCCTGCCGAGCTCGTCGTATTCGCGCACCTAACCCGGGTCCCGACGCGCAAATCGGGAGTGTAGACTGTTTTCCGCCCGGTCGTATGGCGCCGGTCACAGCGTGACCCATCTGTTCGTCCATTTAATCAATCCGTTAGCATTGCGTCGGTGAATATCCACGGAGACTCCGATGAAGAAATCCTGTCTTTTCCTTGCCGCCATGGTGGCCTCGGCTGCCGCGAGTGCACAAAGCCCTTCGCTGTCCTCGACGTTGGAGGTCTATGTCTTTCCTGCGGAAGGGCAGGATTCATCGACACAGTCAAAGGACGAAGCGTCCTGCTACGAGTGGGCGGTTGGCAACACCGGCAGCGACCCGTTTGACCTCGAGAAGCAGAAAAGTGCTGATGCTGAGCAGGCAGCAGCCGAGCAGCAGGTGGCGCAGCAAGCGGGCCGGGGCTCCGGTGCACGCGGGGCGGTGCGTGGCGCGGCCGCCGGGGCGCTGATCGGCGAGATTGCCAACGATGATGCCGGCGAGGGTGCGGCCTGGGGCGCAGCCGCCGGCGCAATACGTGGCAGGCGCCAGGGTCGTCAGGCGAACCAGCAGGCGCAGCAGCAGGCGGCGCAGCAGGCCGAGGAGCGTGAGGAGGCAACCGCCGAGCAGGTTGAGAACTTCAAGAAAGCTTTTAGCGTGTGCCTGGAAGCCAAGGAATACATGGTCAAGTACTAGGCCTTCGGCGCGCGAAGCGCTCGAATGCCCGACGGAGAATGAGTATGAACAAATGGGGTTGTGTCGCGCTTGGCTTACTAATTTGCGGTGGTGCCGCTGCTGTTGACATAAGCGAATCTGATGAAATCGTCTGCGCGCCCTCGGAGCTACATATCTGTGTCGAGAACGACAGCTGCTATGCCGCTTCGACTTCCGACCTCGACGTTCCGGAATTCGTCATCATCGACGTCGACAACAAGACGATTTCGACGACCAAGGCCAGCAATGATCCGCGCACGACAACCTTTGCCAACGTCCGTCGCGAGAGTGGCCTCATCTACCTGCAGGGGATTGAGAACGAGCGAGCCTTCAGCTTCGTCATCGATGAGACGACCGGTCGAATGTCGGTGGCCTTGTCGAGC
>CAZFVT010000545.1:0-2475 GCA_964522355.1 uncultured Woeseiaceae bacterium
TGGATCCCACGTGGATCGATTCGTGCTTGCTGAAAGGCCTTATTGCCGAGACTCAGGTCGCTGCCGCTTAAGTGTGCATATCCCGGCTGCCGGTAGACAATACGCTGTTCGTCGAGCAGCGTGACGCCGGCATCATTGGGATATAGCGCGAAGCGAGTCATCGTCTGGCGACCCCGTCACTCAGTCAGACTTCATATGCCGAATGAGCTTGTCATTCGTGTAGTTCTCGGAGTCGAAGACGAGCCGCTCCTGCAAGAGCTGGAGCTGGTAGACGAGGAACATCAGGAAGATACTGATGAGCAGCGAGATAAACGTCGAGTTGAACGCGACGCCGAGGCTCTGGGTAACGCCCGCGATGTCACCCTGAACGGCCTTGTCGGCCTGGGCCAGCGCTTCACCAATACCGCGGACCGTGCCGATAAACCCGATCGACGGAATGGCCCAGGAAATGTAGCGGATCATTGAGAGCTCTGACTCGAGCCGCTCGGCTTCGGATTCGAAAATCGTGTGAGTATTGCTCGACACGTCTTGGATGTTTCGCGTCGTACTAAAGCGTCGCAGCGCATTCAGAAGCGCACGCGGCAACACCTTGTCCTGATCTGCATCCGGGAGCGCCTGCACCTGACGCGCGAACTCGCGGGTGTCCTCCGGGAGAATCCTCATCCCCTCCGCGATCGGCACCAGGTCATGATCGAGCAGCTTGCGCTCATGCACCAGGTTCCTCGCTTTGAAGCCCATGATCGCGAGTGCCCAGATCATCAGGACGAAACAGGCCTCCTGCTCGAGGTCCTTAACCAGCACCCAGGTGGAGCGTTCGCGGACGTAGTCAGGGTTCGCTGCGGCTTCAATGGCCTGCTGTTCCAGCACGTCGGCGGCGTTCGGGCGCACGACCGACACGTAAAACGCGTGCACGACAATCACGGCGATGATCAGCGCAAACAGCTGGTAGACAAATTCAATAGGGAGCTTGTTCTGCTTCATGGATTACTTCTTGTGATGGCGCAGCCGAACGGGTTCAGCCGTCAAATATCGGTGGGAAAAGGAATGGCCTCGTCAGCCGGGACCTCTTCGGTCGGAATGAAGCCGTCATCGTCCTCTTCGTAGTCCTGGCGATCGAGGTCGGCAAAATCCGGGTCGTCGAGATCGATCAGCGGCTCGTCGTCGGCATCGGCCTCATCGTCAGCCTCATCATCGGCGTCCTCGGTAACTTCCGCCTCGGTCTCAGCAGGGTCCCGGGATTCCTGCGGAGCGGCGACGACGGGCTGGAAGACGCCTCCCAGGGCGAGCAGCAATGCAAGTGTCAGGTTTAAGATCAGGCGCATGCGCATCCCTCAAGTTATCCGTTACTTGTTAAGACCTGCCGGGAACGAAAAGTTACATTATTCGATGTTGCGGGCGATACGGAAACCGACGTCGACCCGACCGCCGGTGCCGAAGTCTCTGTAGCTGCCGCGCAGCTCGGCGACGCCGGCATGGCGCCAGCTTGAGCCGCGTATCACGTACTGCGACCCTCTGCGGGGTCCTGCCGGATCGACAACCGGCTTGGTCTGCCCGGGCTGCGGCACAGAATAGTAATCCTGCACCCATTCAGCAACATTGCCGCCGCCGTCGTAGATGCCCAATGCATTGGCGCTAAAGGTTCCCACCGGCGCCGTCGACGCGTAGCCATCGTCGAAACCGGGGACGATGGTAGGTACGAGGTCGACGGCCGCCCGGTCGGCATAGTTTCCGGACTCCTCGCGCGGCGGCATGCGCTCGCCCCATGGGAACCGGTTCGCCCGCGGATTACCCTCGTAGCGAATTGCCCAGACCCACTCCGCTTCAGTCGGCAGGCGGTAGCCGTTCGGCGTCGGTTTGACCGGCTCCCATTTTTCGAAGCGCTTTTCGTAAGCCGGCGTGAGTCCTTCCTCGGCACTTAGCCAGTTGAGGTACTCGACGGCATCCGACCAGGACACGTTGACCACCGGGTTGTTGCTGCCCGCCAGGGACGCATGAACCTCGGCGCCGGAGTCATGCTGGGATCGAAAACGCTGGAATTCAGCGTTCGTCACTTCGCGAGCGCCAATGAAGTAAGGCTTGGTGATCTCCACCGGCACGATGACCTCGTTCGCTCGCCGCCCCTGCTCGCGGCGCGACGCGCCAAGCGTGAAGCTGCCCGGCTCGACGCGGCGAAGCTCCTGCCCTTTCGAGGTTGTCATGCTCGCTGCGATGCTGCGCCTGCGGATCGCCTCCTCGCTCAGCAGTCGAACCTGGATCGTTTGCGGATAGCCGGGACGCGGCGTCACGCTGCGCTTGAAGGACTCGAATCCATCCTTGCGCACCTCGAGCTGCATCGGCGCCGAAGCGAGATCGAACGTCGTCGTGCCCGTGCCCCGCAGGCGGCCATCAAGATAGATTTCCGCATCGTCAGGACTGACGGCAACCGTTAGTTTCCCGGTCCGCGCCGCCACGTCGACGGTGCTGGTGCGCGAGTCC
>CAZFVT010000546.1:0-2473 GCA_964522355.1 uncultured Woeseiaceae bacterium
CTGGCAGCAGCCAGCTTGGCAATATCGGCATAAAGACCATCGGAGACGTCGATCACCGACGATGCCAGCGAGCGCAGCTGCTGCCCGAGCGACAGCCGTGGCGTCGGACGGCTGAACCGGTCGGCCAGTGCATCCGATATGCCGGCTTCGAGACGCCGGAGTCCGGCTGCGGCGTCACCGGGATGACCCGAGACAAACAGCAGATCGCCGGGTCGGCCGCCACTTCGCCGCAGCGCTTTTCCTGACTCGACTTCCCCAAGAACCTGGACAGTGACAACGCAGGCATCGCCGCGCGTCGTGTCGCCGCCGATGAGAGAGGTTTGCGCTGAATCGAGCGCCTCAAACAGGCCTCTGGAGAAGCCGTCGAGCCATTGCTCCCCGGCCTCGGGCAAGGTCAGTGCCAGGGTCGCCCATCGCGGCCGGGCACCCATCGCGGCTATGTCGGAAAGATTGACCGCCACGCTGCGCCAGCCGAGCGCTACCGGATCGAATCCGTGGGGAAAGTGAACGCCCTCGACCAGCGAGTCAACGACCACGACGAGTTCGTGACCGGCTGTCGGCTCGAGGACGGCACCGTCATCGCCGAGTCCGAGCGTCACGTGCTCGTCACATTTCGCGCGGCGAAAGAAACGGTCGATCAGGTCAAATTCACCGAGCGACACGGCCGCCACGGCCTCAGCTGAGCTCGGCGGTACGCAGGGTCCTGACCGCTTTATCCAGGACCGCGTTGACGTACTTGTGGCCGTCCTCGGCGCCGAAGCTGCGTGCCAGGTTGATCGCCTCGTTGATGACGGCGCGATACGGCACGTCCGGTCGCGATTCGAGTTCGTAGTAGCCGATCGCGAGGACCGCCATTTCGACCGGATCGAGCTGCTCGATGGGTCGGTCAGCCAGGGCCGATAGCCCTTCCTGGAGCTCGCTGAAGTTGTCGCTGGTCGCGCGCAGCAGCTCGTCAAAGTACTCGCGGTCGACGCGCTCGTAGTCGGGTCGTTCGCGAAACTGCTTCAGCAACTCGCGGGTATCATGCCCCGTGATTTGTTTCTGATAGAGCGCCTGCAGCGCGAGCGCCCGCGCCTGACTGCGCGCACCGGCCGATGGAGTTTTGCTCATGGGGTCAGTCGCCCGGCGACGGGCGCCTCAGTCGAGGCGCCGAAGCAGGTTGATCATCTCGATCACGGCGAGGGTCGCTTCCTCACCCTTGTTGCCCGCCTTGGTGCCGGAGCGTTCAATCGCCTGTTCGATCGTATCCACCGTCAACACGCCGAAGCCGACCGGTACGCCGTGTTTCTGGCTGGCCGAGGACAGGCCCTTCACGCATTCGCCGGCTACGTAGTCGAAATGCGGCGTACCGCCGCGGATGACTGCGCCAAGCGCGACGATGCCGTCAGCCCGTCGGCTCGCGGCAACACGGTCTACGGCCAGCGGCATCTCGTAGGCGCCCGGCACGCGAACAATCTCAATATCAGCCTCGGACGCGCCGTGCCGCTTGAGACAATCGACCGAGCCTTTGACCAGCGACTCTACAACGAACTCGTTGAAGCGGGCGGCAACCAGCACCACGCGGGCGTCGCGCAGGATCATGTCGCCTTCGATAACTGTGATTTTTTCCATGCGCGGACTTCAGGCCTTGCGTCAGCGTTCGACGTATTCGCTGATCTCCAGATCGAAACCGGAGATAGCATACATTTGCTTCGGTGCCGAGAGTACCCGCATTCGCTCGACCGACAGGTCCTTGAGAATCTGCGCACCCACGCCGTAGGTCCGCAATACCGCATCGCCGCTCCGCTTTTCCTTGAGCTCATCGGACGCCGCCGTCAGGCCGTCGACCGCCTCCATAAGGTCACGGGCGCTTTCCTGGTCACGCAGCAGGATCACGATGCCGGAGTCTTCATGAGAGATTCGCTCGATGGCCGCTGACACCGGCCAGCCCAGTCCAGGACCCTCGATGCCAAGGGCATCGCCGAGCGTGTCTAGGATGTGTACCCGGACGAGCGGCTCGGCCTTGCCGCCAACCTCACCTTTCACCAGCGCGACGTGCACGGTCCGATTGACCTGGTCGTCGTAACAGTACATGCGGAAATCGCCGAAGCGGGTCTTTACCTGGCGTTCGGCGATGCGTTCAACAAAGCGCTCTTTCTTCAGGCGGTAACGAATCAGGTCGGCAATGGTGCCAATGCGAATGCTGTGTTCCCTGGCAAAGCGCTCGAGATCCGGCCGTCGCGCCATACTGCCGTCCTCGTTGAGTATCTCGACGATGGTCGCCGCCGGCTCCAGGCCGGCCAGGCGAGCAAGATCACAACCGGCTTCGGTGTGGCCGGCACGCGTCAAGACGCCGCCGGGTTGGGCCATTACGGGAAAAATGTGCCCGGGCTGTCTGAGGTCTTCGGCCCTGGCGCCCGGGGCGACGGCAGCCTGCACGGTCTTCGCGCGGTCGTGCGCCGAGATGCCGGTGGTGATGCCCTCCGCTGCCTCG
>CAZFVT010000547.1:0-2472 GCA_964522355.1 uncultured Woeseiaceae bacterium
TGACCTGCACCGACGACCTGTCACGCAATCGTCGTATGGGCCTGGCGCTGGCCGCCGGGTCGACCATCGAGGAGGCCCAGGCAGACATTCAGCAGGTCGTCGAAGGCGTACTGGCCGCCAAAGCGGTACGAGAAGTGGCGGAGCGAACCGGCGTCGAGATGCCGATTTGTAATGAGATCTACCGCATTCTTTACGAAGGGGTGTCTCCGCGAGAAGCGGTCGGCGCCCTCATGTCCCGGACGCTCAAAGCCGAGAACTAACCGGCTCGGGCGATCCCGCTTCCGTCGCCCGGCACTCCGCTAGCCGCCGCCATCAAAGCCCTGTTGTCGCCACGCTTCGTAAACCACGACCGCCACGCTGTTGGACAGGTTGAGGCTGCGGCTCTCGGGGCGCATCGGCAGTCGCAGCACCTGCTCGACCGGCAGCGCTTCGCGAACCTCGGGTGGCAGGCCTCGGGTCTCGGACCCAAACAGCAGGGCATCTCCTGCAGAGAATTCAGCTTTGGCATAGTTCGTCCGGCCGTGAGTGCTGAACGCGAACACGCGCGGCATGCCCAGTGATTCGAGGCAGGCCTCGAGACCGGCATGCACGGTCAGCCGCGCAAACTCGCCGTAGTCCAGCCCGGCCCGCCGCAGACGCTTCTCCTCGAGGCTGAAACCGAGCGGTTCGATCAGGTGCAGATCGCAGCCGGTATTCGCACAGAGTCGAATGATGTTGCCGGTGTTGGGCGGGATTTCGGGTTCGTAAAGAATGACGTGAAACATGTCAGGACGTAGGGGCCAATGGGATGGACCGCCGAAGCAGCCGGCAGGCTATGGGACGCTGCCAAAGACGCTGTAGAATGCACCAGCACCGACCCCCAAAGCCACAGGCCGGTGCCCGACCGGTTCAATAAAGAGACAGCGCTTCCCGATGGTTGCAACGACACCCTTGACCCCAAACCCGATTTCCCCCGACTTTTGCGGGCTGCAGCTGAACTCCCCGATCATGCTCCTCTCAGGCTGTGTGGGCTTCGGTGAGGAGTACACACGCATCGACGGCTTCAGCAATGTCGACGTGGGTGGGGTAGTGCTGAAGGGGACGACGCGCGAACCACGTCTCGGCAACCCGCCGCACCGGGTCTATGAGACGCCGATGGGCATGCTGAATGCCATCGGCCTGCAGAACCCGGGCATGGACAAGGTGGTCGACGAGATCCTGCCGCAGCTCGATTTTTCAGAAACCCGCTTTATCGCCAACGTCTGCGGCTCGACGATCGAAGACTACGCGGCGGTGACCCGATGTTTTCATGATTCGCCCATCGACGCGATCGAGATAAACATCTCCTGCCCGAACATCAAGGAAGGCGGCGTGTCCTTTGGTAATTATCCGGAAATGTCTGCCAAGGTCGTTGCCGCCTGTCGCGCGGAGACCGATAAGCCTCTTATTGCAAAGCTTTCGCCCAATCAGACCGACATCCAGGAAAACGCGCGATGCTGTATCGAAGCCGGCGCGGACGGGCTGGCCGTGATCAACACGATTATGGGCATGGCGATCGACGTTGAATCCAGAAAGCCCGTTATCGGAAACGTACAGGGCGGCCTGTCGGGTCCGGCGATCAAGCCGATTGCTTTGCTCAAGGTCAAGCAGGTCTATGAGGTTGCCGGGCCGCTGAACGTTCCGATCATCGGCCAAGGCGGCATCACCACGGTCAATGATGCGATTGAGTTCATCATCGCCGGCGCGAGCACGATAGGCATCGGCACGGCCCTGTTCTACGACCCCTTGCTGTGCCGCAAGATCAACGACGGCATTGCTGATTACCTCAAGCGGCACGACATCGCGTCGATAAACGACCTGATCGGGTCGCTTCAGTACTAAACGCCGGCGCGGCTCCGCGGGGCTATTCGAGTCCCAGGGACTTGATCTTGCGGGTCAGGGTGTTTCGGCCCCAGCCAAGGAGCTTGGCCGCCTTCTGACGGTGGCCCTGGGACTTTTCGAGCGCGATACGGATTAGCGTCTTCTCGAATTCCGGCACCGCCTCATCCATAAGTGACGTGCTGCCCGCGCCGGCCTGCTGCTCGGCCCACTGCGCAAGACCCTGGGTCCAGTCGCGAAGTTGGCCGGGGTTCGCAGTCTTGCCGCCGAGATCTTCGGGGATGTCGTTGACCGTTATCTCGCTGCCGGGTGCGGTGACGGTCAGTCGCCGCGTTGCGTTCAGCAGCTGGCGAACATTGCCCGGCCAGTCATAGTCGCAGAGCAGCTCCAGCGCCTCACCGCTGACGGTTTTAGCCGGAGCGTCCAGCTCTTTGGCCGACTGAGTCAGGTAGTGGTTGAGCAGGGCTGGAATGTCCTCGCGCCGATCGCGCAGCGGCGGCGTGTCGATACGAATGACGTTGAGTCGATGAAACAGGTCTTCGCGGAAACTGCCGTCGGCGACCGACTGGGCGAGCTCCTTATTGGTCGCGGCAATGACCCGCACGTCGACGCTGA
>CAZFVT010000548.1:0-2461 GCA_964522355.1 uncultured Woeseiaceae bacterium
CCAGGCCTCCTGTATCGGGTGCAGGGATTCGGGCGTGCCGAGGCCCTCGATGGTCGTTACGGACTGGCCGGCAACGGCACTGACCGGCATCAGGCAGGAGCGTATCGCCTGGCCGTTGAACAGCACCGTGCAGGCGCCGCACTGGGCGATTCCGCAGCCGTACTTGGTACCTGTGTAGCCCAGCTCGTCACGCAGCACCCACAGGAGCGGCATGCTGGGCTCGACATCGACGGAAACTTCCTCATTATTCAGGGTGAACGTCTGCATTGAAAAACCATTACCGGGAGAAACAGGTGTCAGCGAATGTTGACGTAAGCACAGTCTACTTTAGCAAAGACCCGGCCCGTTCATTTGACCGTTGTGCACTAATTCGAATGTATGCAGTTGGATACAAAAATTTGTCGGCTGTTACCCCATTTATCGTTAGTTCGTTTTAAAATGGTAGCGCGTCAAAAAGACGCCATTGCCGGCAAATCGCCAACTCGCGCAATGCTTAATTCAATTTTTTACTTTCCTGGTTTCCCGAAAGGAGAAAGCCGGCGTTCGGCTGTATGCAAAATGGACGGTAGCAACACCATTCAGGACGTTGATGTCCTTGAAAGATTAAGAAGCGCCAGCGGATTTGTTTTCGATCTCGACGGCACGCTCACGAAATCCGGTCAGCCCGGTGAGAGATTCGAAGTGAATCACGGCGCACCAGAGCTTCTGGCTTTGCTCAATGAACGCAACCTGCCCTACGTTGTACTGACCAACGGCACGTCGCGTCAGCCAAGTACTTACGAGCACCTGTTGACTGCGGCGGGTCTACCTGTCTCCGCGAGGCACATCATGACGCCGGCATCGGTCGCTGCCGACTTCTTCCTCAGTGAGGGTTTCAGGACCGTCCTCGTGCTCGGCGTCGAATCGGTCTGGGCTCCGCTTCGCGATGCCGGGCTCGAGGTTCTCCTGCCGGGCGACGACGCTGTCGATCCGGAGACCCGCGTCGATGCCGTATTCGCTGGCTGGTATCGGGAATTTTCCCTGGACGAGATTGAGGTTGCCTGCGAGGCCGTGCGAAACGGTGCCGCACTGTATGCAGCGTCGCTGGTCAAGTCTTTCCGCCGCGGCAGCCATGAGACGATCGGCAGTTCGCGCGCGATCTGCGACATCATCGAAGGTGTCACCGGAGCATCCGCCAAAGCGATCGGCAAGCCGTCTTCTATTGCGTTGCAGAGCGCCGCAGGACGGCTAAACAAGGACGTGGCGAACATCGCGGTCGTTGGCGACGATCCGGCGCTCGAGATTCGCATGGCCAAGGAAAACGGCGCGACCGCAATCGCCGTACAGCCAGGTTCCCGGAAGAGCAATGGCGCGGCTACCCATCCCGAAGGCCATCAACCGGACGCGACGGTGCGAAACCTCGAAGAGTTACTTAAGCTGTTGCAATAAGAGAAGCAACGCACCGAGGATCGCCCGATGGCGGAAAGAAGTAACGCGCAAAGTGCCGTTGGCATAGGCATTGCCCTGCTCATAGGCACTGCAATAGCCCTTGCCGGCAGCCATGGAGGCAGCCGTTATGCTGGCCTGCCGGTATTCGCGCTCTGCGGCGCGCTCGCGTTTGTCGTGAACTGGCTGGCGTTCATACCGGCCGCCATCAAGCGAACCGAACACTACTACGACCTCGTCGGCGGCCTTACCTACATCTCGGTCACCTTGACGGCGGTGGCCTGGTCGGAAAACCTGGATACACGGGCGATGCTGGCTGCCGGCATGGTCCTCGTGTGGGCTCTGCGGTTGTCTTCTTTTCTGTTCCTGCGCATCTCATCGGCCGGCGGCGACAGTCGCTTTGACGAGATCAAACACCAGCCGCTTCGCTTCCTCATGGCCTGGACCCTGCAGGGCCTGTGGGTGCTCGTGACCGCCGCCGCAGCACTCGCGATCATTACCGGCGGTAATCGTCTGCCCATGGGTGTTGTCGGCTGGCTGGGGTTCGGCATCTGGTGCTTCGGCTTTGCCGTTGAGGTCATTGCCGACCGGCAGAAGTCCGCGTTCCGCAAAGACCCCGCAAATGCCGGCAGATTCATAAACTCAGGCCTGTGGGCCTGGTCCCGCCACCCGAATTACTTCGGTGAAATCGTCCTCTGGACCGGCATGGCCATTATGGCCGTCCCGGTACTGCAGGGCGGTCAGTGGGGCACCCTGATTTCACCGGTGTTTGTTGCGCTGCTGCTGATGAAAGTGAGTGGCGTGCCAATGCTCGAAGAAAAAGCCGATCAGCGCTGGGGCGGACAGGCGGACTATGAAGCCTACAAAGCGAAAACGCCGGTGCTGGTGCTGAAGCCGCCAGCGGGCTAGGACGCCCTGGGCGGGCCGCTCGGCGTCGCGCTTCGTCAGTGTTAGTCTGGCGACATGCGTCAGCTTTGGATCGTCCTTTTTCTCGCCTTCCAGCCCTGCTCTGCAGATGCTGAGACGCTGCGCATTG
>CAZFVT010000549.1:0-2435 GCA_964522355.1 uncultured Woeseiaceae bacterium
GGTGGAGTACGACAGCGCGCTGACGCATCGCATCACCTTCGAAGTCCGCGGACTGGCGCCGGTGCGAAACCCCTTCTACGACTTCAAGCCGTTCGACGGATCGACCAGCGGGCTCTTCAGTCGGGAGATTGCCAGCATGGATCGCTGCAACGCCTGTCATGAAGACCTGGCGTTTCACGGTGGAGCGCGCTTCGAGATGCAGGACTGCGTGACCTGCCACAATCCGGGCTCGGCGGACGCCAACAGCGGCAACTCCGTGGATATGGCGGAGATGACGCACAAGATTCACTTCGGCGTGAACCTGCCGAGCGTGATTGGCGGCGACGACTACTGCATTTATGGATTCCGGGATAGCCTGCATTGCTACGGCGATGTGTCGCACCCGCAGGACGTCCGCAACTGCGCGAACTGCCACAGCGAGGATGATGCGGCAACGCCACAGGCCGCGAACTGGTACCAGGTGCCGACGGATACCGCCTGTGGTTCCTGCCATGACAACATCAATTTTGAGACCGGCGAAGGCCACGGCTCGGGCATCCCGGCAGACAATTCGGGCTGTGTGGGCTGTCACGCCAGCAATCCCGATTCGTCCATCGAGGTTCGCCAGGCACATCGCATCCTCACCCAGGAGCGGGCGGCCGACTTTCAGTTCAATATTCTTGGCATCGATTTCCTGACGCCAGGTACCGCGCCCACGGCGCAGATTTCGATTACCAATCCGCAGGACGGTGACCAACCCTATGACCTGGCCAACGATCCCGAGCTGACGGCAAGCAACATTCGCCTGCGGGTCACCTGGGATACGGTTGACTACAACAACACGGGCAACGGCGCGTCGAACGCGCAGCCCGTCGCTACGGATCTCTACGTGGACGGCAATCTGCAGGCCAGTGACAACGGCGACATGACCTACAGCCTGCCGCTGTCTCCGGTGGCCGCGACGGCCGCCGGCAGCGGCATCGTCACCATGGAGGGGGGGGTCAACACGGACGCGGGGCGCGCACCGGTGACCTCTGCGTTCCGATATTTCGGCATTGCCGATGATCCGATCGCGCCGGTACCGAGGCGTGTAAAGGTCGAGATGGATCGCTGCAACGATTGTCATGAGGCGTTGTCGTTCCACGGCAGCAACCGCAACAACTCGATCGAGATCTGCCAGGTCTGCCACATCGCCGAGGCGGCTCGCGGAGGCACTCCCAGCAACGGGCCGATGGACATGAAGCACTTTGTGCATCGCCTGCACTTCGTCGATGACATCCGCTATCCACAGCGCGCTAGCAACTGTGTGGCCTGTCATACCGACGATGGCTACTACCCCGTTGATCTCGCCAGCGGGGTTCTGGCGACGAGCTTTGATCGCGGCAGCGACCCGCTGGATCCCAGCACCAACACCCGGGCTTCGGCGAACAGCACAACCTGTGGCACCTGCCACTCGTCGGCAGATGCGACCGCGCACATGACCGGCAACGGTGGTTCGTTCGATGCCTGCCAGGAGCCGGATGGGTCGCTCAGGCAGCGGGTCGACTTCTGCGGTCCGGGCGGCGACAAGAGCGGGGCGCTGGTGCAGGAGACCTGCGTTGTCTGCCATGGTCCGGGTCGACTGTCGGATGTCGGCATCGCCCACGGCGTGCGCTAAGGGAGGGCGCGAAGATGAGCTTGAAGACGTTGGGATGTTCAGTACTGCTCGTTGCCCTGGCGACGTTCGCCGTGTTGCTTCAGGACACCGCCGAGGCGCAGTCCAATCGGCAGAGGATGGAGGCCGAGGCCAACTTCACGGTGAAGGGCACCGAGGGATGTCTCGCCTGCCACGGTGGAGAAAGCATGGCCATCGTTGGCGAGTCGCCGCATGGCAACACGGATAATCCGCATTCGCCGTATTCCCTGCAGGGCTGTGAGTCCTGCCACGGCCCCGGCAGCGTGCACGTCTCGCGGGCCGGTGGCGGTGCCGGCTACCCGAAGCTGTTGTCCTTCAAAACCGAGGACAACATTCCCGAGCAAAATGCCGCCTGCCTCGGTTGTCACGCCGAGGCGCTAGGTGAACTTGAGGGTATGGCCTGGACCGGCAGCCTGCACGATGCGGGCGGGCTGAACTGCGGCGCCTGCCACGATTCGCACACGCTCGAAAACCCGATGGCCAATATCTCCCTGCAGCAGGAGAACTGCGCCGGCTGCCACGCGGAGCAGATCGACGCCCACCCAAGGTTCGAAAGCGCGGGCATTAACTTTGATCAGCTCAGTTGCTACACCTGTCATGACGTACATCAGCTGACCTCCAAAGAGTGAGGCAATGACCCGGGCGGTATGCATGACAGGCTTGCTGAACAACGGGATCGCCGCATCGGTGTTGGTGATCATCGTCTTGCTTTCGTCAGCAACTCTTGCGCAGGAGGCGTCCGACCCCGCACTTAGCGAATCAGGTGCAGACACCTGCCTTA
>CAZFVT010000550.1:0-2429 GCA_964522355.1 uncultured Woeseiaceae bacterium
GATGTACCGCTCCGGGACCGTAACCTCATGCTCTCGGCAGCCGGGTTTGCCAACGCCTATGCCGAGTCCCCGCTCGACGCGCCGGAAGTCAGCCAGGCGGATGACGCGTTGAATCTGATCATGGAGAAACACGAGCCCTACCCGGTTATCGTCGTCGACGGCGACTGGAACGTGGTCAAGCAGAATCGCGGCAGCGCCAGGCTCGCTGAGCTCTTTCTCGGCTCGAGCCAGGTTGAATCGTTGAACGCCTTTGAAGTGCTGTTTTCCGAGCAGGGTCTGCAGCCCTTCGTCGAAAACTGGGAATCGCTGAGCTCGGTGCTGTTGATGCGCCTGTTTCGCGAGACCCTGACCGCCGCCGAGGATTCACCGAAGCTGGATCTCTACCGCCGCATCGCGGCAATGCCTGCCACACCGAGGCGCTGGAGAACGCTCGCCAGCCAGCTTCCTTCCGGTCCGACGATCAACCTTACGCTCGTGAAAGATGAGCTTCGCGCATCGTTCTTTACTACCGTAACCACGTTTGGCACGCCTCAGGACGTGACCCTCCAGGAGCTACGCATCGAGTCCTATTTCCCGACGGACGAAACTACCCGCGCACTTTGCGCCAGCTGGCTGGACTAGCAGGGCTAAATCAGAAGCGATAAGCCGCTCCTAAGCCAGCCAGGAACGGTCAATCAGCGCCGCCCAGCCAAACCCAAGAGCTGAGCGCGATGGCGCTCCCGGACACAAGTGTCATGACGGTACCAGGGAAAAAATTGACGTAGCCCGGCAGATCGACGAACAGCAGATAGCCAACGTCCGCCATGCCACCAATCAGGGCGGTCACCCATATCGCGGTGGCGTTTACGCGCCAGATGAACAGCGCACCAATGATGGTGGCCAGGCCGAACCAACCCAGGTTCCAGCCGTGCTGGTTAAGAATGCCGCCGACCGCCGCGTGATAGTCGTTGGCCAGAAGTGCCGGATCAACGGCATCGGCAATGGCCTGAAAACCGGCCGTCGCGTTACCGGTCAACACGATATACCCAGCCAACGCATGAACCAGACCCCATACGATCCAGAGAACGGCGGATAGACGAATGGCGAGAGTCTTTATTCCGGACATATCAATCCTCCCTGGCCGATAGCCAATACGGCCTGTGCAAGATGAGCGGCGAATCGATTGCGGCACTCCGGTCGATTCGATAGGTTGACTAAGTCAACTATCAGAGGATTAGTGGACTTTGTCAACTATCTTGAACTTGCATGCACGATACAAACATCGCCATCCTTGTCGACCGCTTCATGCGTCGCATTCATGGCGGACTGCAAACGCGGGCCGCCGAATTTGATACCGAAAACGTCGGGCCCGGCGGCGGCATGATTTTGCTGACCCTCGCGGATGTCGAGCCGGCGCCGGTCCAGCGCATTGCTCAACTCATGGCACGAGACAAGTCGCAGATGACCCGGGCAATAAAGTCGCTCGAATCAAAGGGACTGATCGGTCGGGCGAGCGAAGCCTCGGATGCCCGGGTCAGTCTGTTGCACCTGACGGCTAAAGGTAGAAAAGCCGTCACCCGAATTCAGCAGGCGCTGGCAACGGTAATTGGGGAAATACTGGAACCGCTCGCGGTAAGCGAACGGCGGAAACTCACGGACCTGCTGGACCGCGTGGATTCTTTCTCTGCTTCAACAGTCCGGCAAGAGGCGAAACGCACTGAATCCTCGCCCTGATCTCAACCCTAACGGACAACTGGTTCCTCCAGCAGGCCGGCGATGTGATCGCAAAGCCGCTTCGGTTGTCTCAGGAAGCGTTCCTTCTCGGACTTATTGAGCTGCTTTAGCCTGAACTCCACGCGGCTGGCCTGGCTGCGGTCGCCGACCGGCAGCGAAAACTCCAGGGTCAGCGGCGTTCTGCCCTGCAGATATCGAGCGCCACCGCGCCCCTCGCTGTGCTGCTGAAAGCGGCGCGCAACGTCGGTTGATATACCCGTGTAGAGACTGTTGTCCGCGCAGCGGATAACGTAGACGCTCCAGTCGCTCACTCAGCTGTGTCCGCCAACCAGCTTGTCGCCCAGTACGCGAAGAGCTCCGGCCTGGATGCCGGCGCGGTTGTGGTCGTTGTCATCGAAGCTGAGCACCAGGCTCGCATCACCGAACGTGGCGGCCGCCTCGTCGAACAGGCTTAGTCGCAGCAGGTTGCCGTCGAGTTCGGCTTCCATGATGACGTCTTCACCGGCCGCCTGTGCTTCGTCCATCTCGAGGTACAAGCGATCGTTCAGCTCATCGTCGGTGGCGCGCATGAGCAGCAGGTAGTTCGAAATCTCGCCTTCTTCTGTCGTCTTGGCGAAAAACAACATGACGGCTTCTTCCTTGACGTCGAAGGCGACGGTATCAAAGTGACGGGAGGTAGCCATGGCAGTCCAGACGAGTGGCGGAAACTTGATTCT
>CAZFVT010000551.1:0-2428 GCA_964522355.1 uncultured Woeseiaceae bacterium
TGCCGGACGTCGGCGTGCCGGTCAGCACGTTTACCCTTAAGCCCGGGCATGCCCGAAAGCTGAATGGCGACGAGTCCCGGCCGCTCGAGACGTTTGCCGGACAGGCTGTGCATGCTGTCGCCGCCATTGGCAATCCCGAACGGTTTTTCCGAACGCTCGAAGAGTTCGACATGCGCGTGATTCCGCATCCGCGGCCGGATCATTCGGAGCTCAGCTCGGATGATTTTGCCTTCTCCGACGGTTTGCCGGTGTTCATTACCGAGAAAGATGCGGTTAAATGTCGTCATCTGGACAACCAGGAGGCGTGGTACGTGCCTGTCGACGCCGAATTCCCGGATGACGCCTGGGTTGAGGATATCGTGAGCATGATCAGGCGCTGGCAGGAGACCCTTTAAATGAGCGAGTTTGCGGTCGTCATACCCTCGCGCTACGCCTCGGAGCGGCTACCCGGTAAGCCACTGCTCCCCATCGCGGGCAAGCCCATGCTGGAGCATGTCTGGGACAGGGCGCGGGAAAGCGGCGCCTCGGAAGTCATCATTGCCACCGATGATGCGCGTATCGCTGACGCGGCGGCCGCTTTCGGCGCGAACGTCGCCCTGACCGACACGTCGCATCGGTCGGGAACCGATCGCATTGCGGAAGTCGCCGGACAGCGTGGATGGGAAGATCATCAGGTGGTCGTCAATTTGCAGGGCGATGAGCCGCTGATGCCGGCCGGCCTGATCCGTCAGTGCGCCGAACTGCTGGAGGAGAGCGAGGCGAACCTGGGCACGCTCGCGTCTCCGCTGGAAGATGCCGCAGCGTTCGCCGATCCGAACGCCGTCAAGGTGGTTACGGACGAGCGTGGCTTTGCGCTCTACTTCAGCCGGGCCGGGATACCTTGCTCTAGGGATGCATCGACCGACGAGCTGGCGCGGTCGAGCGCACTCCAGCACCACGGCATATACGCCTACCGCTGCGTCGATCTGCGACGCATGGTGGCGGCGCCGCCCTGCAACCTGGAGCAGGTAGAACGCCTCGAACAGCTGCGTGCGCTCTATCTCGGCATGTCCATTCGCGTCGGCATTCCGTCATCCCGGCCGGGACCCGGCGTGGATACCGAGGAGGACCTCGAGCGCGTCAGGTTGCTGATGGAGAGTGGCAGCTAGCGGACCGGTTGGTCCGACATCGGGTACAGCGTGCGAAACTGCGAGATGGTCAGCTCGACGTGATCGCGGATTTCGTCGGCCGCAATGCCGTCGCGCGCGCCCAGCAGGAGCATGTATTCGCCCTTAAGCAGGGCAGCGAACTCACCGGCAATACGGCGTGCCAGGCCCAGGTGCTCGTCGTCGAGGTGTGCGGCAAAGATCTCGGTCATGAATTCTATGGTGGCGAGCGGGCCGGTTTCATGAAACGCCTCGGAGACGCGCGGGAACGCCGTGGCTTCAGCGATCATCAGCCGGAACATGCAAATCACTTCGGGATCGCTTAGCAGGGTCAGGAACCGGCTGCCGACGTGGCGAAGCTTGTCGTCGATGGTGGCCGTTGCCGGGAACCCCGAGGTCTGCAGGCCGTAGTCGCGAATCTTCGCGCGAATGCACTCGCGAAACAGATCGTCCTTACTCTTGAAGTGCGAGTAGACGGTCTGCTTCGACACGCCGGCTGCCTGGGCAATCGCATCCATCGAGGTGCGCTCTATGCCGTCGGTCATGAACAGCTGGCTGGCCGCCTCGCGGATGGCGATGGCTTTGGCTTCACTTTTTGGCCGGCCAGGGCGGCGGACGGCGACTTCATCAATAATCAAACTAGACAGTTCCGTTTTACTGATATAGGATCAAACTATACGGTCTAGTATATCTATATCAACCTGGCGATGGAAGCCCGGAGGGCACCGAACGTGATGTATCAGTCACTTGTAAGTTATTCAAAAAAATGGAGTTTTTTGATTCTCGCCGGATTATCCCTGGGGTTTGCGGGCTGCGAGACAAGACTCGACGCCAACGCGGCCCAGGCCGAGCGTGCGGCGCTTGTAGTCGACGTCGAGTCGCTCGCCGAGGCGTCGTCCTACGTTGTAGAGAGAAGCTTTGCCGGACGGGTCGAGGCGCGCCGACGCAGCGATATCGGCTTTGAACTCGGCGGAGAGCTGGAGCTCGTGCGCGTAGAGGAGGGCGACTACGTCGAGCGTGGACAGGTTCTGGCGAGCCTCGATACGGCGCGCCTGGAGGCGCGCCTTGCCGAAGCCCAGGCGGCCGTCGAGCAGTCACGTTCGGCGAGCAAGTTTGCTGCGCGGACGCTGGAGCGATCGGAGGTGGCAGCCTCCTTCGAAGGTATATCCGAGCAGGAACTGGATCTCGCAGTGGACGGGGCTAACGCGGCGAGGGCGTCACTTGCGGCGGCCGAGGCACGCGTGAACAGCATGCAGGTCGATCTTGCCAAGGCTGCTTTAAAA
>CAZFVT010000552.1:0-2422 GCA_964522355.1 uncultured Woeseiaceae bacterium
GTGGCCATTCCCGCGCTGATCGGCTTCCGCTATTACCGCAACCGCGTGGATACCCTGGTCGTTGATATGGAGAAGGAAGCGATCAAGCTGGTCGAGGCGTTGCATCGTCGGCAGGCGCGCGAGAAGAAAACCGACGAAGAAGCAGCGGACAGCGAAGCCGCATGAAGCTCGCGGTACGTCCAAAGACCGAGCCGGAGGTCAACCTGACCTCGCTGATCGATGTTGTGCTCCTGCTGCTGATATTTTTCATGGTGTCGACCAGCTTCGTCAAACAGTCGCAGATATCGATCCGGCTGCCGGAATCCGATGCGCCGCCCGTTGCGCAGGAACCGGTGGAGCAGATCGACGTGATGATTACGGAGCAGGGCATCTACCTGGTCAACGGCCGCGAACTCGTCAACAGTCGGCCGGAGACCATCCGTAACGCGCTGCGTCGCGTCTCCGATGGCAATTACGACCTGCCGCTGACCATCAGTGCCGATGCCAACGCCCGACACCAGTACGTCGTTACGGCGATGGACGTCGCAGGGCGCCTAGGATTTGTGCAAATCAACATCGCCACTGTGAACGATCCGGCACAACCGTGAGCAACGCGAACCGCGAGCGCGTTATAGAGGTTTACAAGCGCCTCTGGCAGTACGTCGTTCCACACCGAATGGTCTTCAACATTGCGGTCCTCGCTATGGCCGCGACGGCGGTCATCGAGATGGCGCTGGTCGCCATGGTTGAACCCTTGATGGATGAGGCGCTGGTTGCCCAGAACCTGGAGGCTACGCGCTGGCTGCCGGTCGCCTTCGTTCTTGTGTTCATCGCTCGCGGCATCACCGGCTTTGCGACGGAGGCGTCGCTCGGCTGGGTGGGACGAAACGTCATCAGCTCGCTTCGTCGCGATGTGTTCGGCAAGTTCCTGACCCTGCCGACCAAGTTCTTTGAAACCCAGACGTCCGGACTGATCCTGTCGCGGATGTCCTACAACGTCGAGATGGTTGCGGAGTCGGTGACCAACGTTGTGGTCATCATGGTGCGCGATTTCCTGACCGTCGTTGCGGCGATATCGCTGATGATCTACCAAAGCCCGCGACTGTTTGTGTCCGTCATGCTGGTTTTCCCTGTCATTGCCCTGCTGATTCGTTTTCTCGGCAAGGCGTTCCGTCGCTACAGCGGACGCATTCAGGATTCGGTCGGCGCCGTTACCCAGGTGTCGGAGGAGGTCTTAAGCGGCAACCGGGTCGTCAAGATATTTGGCGGCTCGGACTATGAACGGGAACGAATGCAGTCGGTCGATGAGCGCAACCTCAAGCAGAACCTCAAGCTGATCCGTTCCAAGTCGCTGGGCGCAGCCGTCACCCAGGTCATCTTCGGTTTCGGTGTGGCCGCCGTCGTCTATTTCGCCGGTATCGAATCCGTCAACGGCGACCTGAGTCCGGGCAGCTTCATGGCGTTTTTCGGGGCGATGATGCTTATGCTGCAGCCGTTACGCCGGGTGACCAATGTCAATGCAACTCTGCAGCGGGGCGTTGCTGCCGGCGATAGCCTGTTCGAGATCATTGATCAGGACGATGAGGCCGACCAGGGCTCGCATGTTGTTGACCGCGTTTCGGGATCCGTCGAGTTTGACAACGTCAGCTTCGCCTACGGCCGTGACGACAGCCCGATTCTGCGCAACGTCAGTTGCCGGGTCGAGGCGGGCCGTACGCTGGCGATTGTCGGCCATTCGGGGAGCGGCAAGTCGACCCTCGTGAGTCTGCTGCCGCGCTTTTACGACATCGTCGAAGGGCAGATACGACTCGATGACGTACCCATTACGGACTATTCGCTGGCTAATCTTCGGAGCCACCTTTCCCTGGTCAGCCAGGACGTCGTCCTGTTCAACGACACCATCGCCAACAACCTTGCTTACGGCCAGCTGAAGTCCAAATCGCACGAGGAGATCATGGAGGCGGCCAAAGCGGCCCATGTGCTTGAGTTTGTCGAAGACATGCCGGACGGTCTGGAGACGATGGTCGGTGACCGGGGTGTGCTCCTGTCGGGCGGCCAGCGCCAGCGCATTGCTATCGGCCGCGCGCTGCTCAAGGATGCGCCCGTACTGATACTCGACGAGGCGACGTCGGCGCTTGATACGCAGTCTGAGCGCATCATCCAGGAGGCGCTCAACGCGCTGATGAGAAATCGCACAACCCTGGTCATTGCCCACCGCCTGTCCACGGTCGAGCGGGCCGACGAAATCCTGGTGCTGCACGAAGGGCAGGTCGTCGAGTCAGGGACACACCAGTCGCTACTGGATGCCGGTGGGCGTTATGCCGAGCTCTATCGGATGCAGTTCACCGAAGAGTCCGGCGACGCCGCTTCGGCCGGCTAGGTAATGTCAGCCAGCGGCCAGGAGTGGATCAACGAGGTCTGGTACGGCAGACGTCAGAGCCTG
>CAZFVT010000553.1:0-2403 GCA_964522355.1 uncultured Woeseiaceae bacterium
TGGCGGGAAGTGCGCCGCCTGCAAGACGCCCATCTCTGCCCGATATCCCGTCATCGAATTCGTAACCGCACTGCTCAGTGCCGTGGTTGCGTGGCGTTTTGGGTTCGGCTGGGAAGCAGCGGCCGGCATCGGGCTGACCTGGGCCCTGGTCGCAATCAGCCTGATTGACGTAGACCACACCATTATCCCGGACTCTATAGTCCTGCCGCTGCTGTGGGCCGGGCTGGCGATGAGCCTGTTCCACCCGCTGCCGGGAGCCGAAACCCTGTTCATCGATCCGACGACGAGCATCATCGGCGCGATTGCCGGCTATCTTTCGCTGTGGAGCGTCTATCACATCTTCCGGCTTGTCACCGGTAAGGAAGGAATGGGTTACGGCGACTTCAAACTGCTGGGCGCGTTCGGCGCCTGGCTGGGGTGGCAGGCCCTGCCGATGATCATCCTGTTGTCGGCGGTGGTCGGCGCCGTCGTCGGCATTGCGATGATTGCCCTGCGCGGGCACGACCGAAACATCCCCATTCCATTCGGCCCCTACCTCGCCGCCGCCGGATGGATTGTCATGTTGTATGGCGATGAGATTATGGCTGCCTACCTGGGAGTCTTCTGAAACCCCTCCGACGCTGGTGTGAATCTGCACTAAGCACTATGGTGTCGGCTTGGTCGAGAAACCGAGGCTTGAAACCATGCGAGTTGGATTGACCGGTGGAATTGCCAGCGGCAAAACGACGGTCGCCGAGCTGTTTGCCGAGCTCGGTGTAACCATCGTCGATACCGATGTGATCGCCCGCGAGGTCGTCGAACCAGGTCAGCCCGCCCTCGAAGAGATTCGCGGAGTTTTCGGCGATGCGGTGATAGACGCTTCCGGCCATCTCGACCGGACTGCCATGCGGTCGATCGTGTTTGCCGACCCGGGCCAGCGGCGCCAGCTCGAACGGATCCTGCATCCGAGAATTCGCGAAGAAGCCCGGCGTCAATCGATGGCCGCATCGTCGCCTTATCACATGGTTGCGGTTCCACTGCTGGTCGAGTCGCCCATGAAGGACGAGATGGATCGCATACTCGTGGTTGACTGCGACGAGGAAACACAGCTCAAACGGCTGCTCGAGCGCGATGCCGAGAGCGAATCGCAGGCAAGAAAGATCATTGCCGCACAAGCCTCGCGTAACGAACGTCTGGCGATCGCCGATGACGTCATTTCCAACGACGGCAGTCTCGAATCAACGCGCGAACAGGTTCGCCGATTGCATGAGCTTTACCTGTCTCTGCTTGGCGACAACTAGAACCACGTCATTTGCTCTGGCCCCGGCGCTGGCGCAGAATAGTTCGATGAGTCGAGCTGCACCGACATTTACCATTACTGACGACGTCGAAGTCCTGCATGACTTCGAACAGCCGGTCACAGAGCGTATGCGGACGCTGATGCGGCTGGAGTTTCTTTATCAGCAGCTGCTCTACAACGTCGAACAGGAAACGGACTGGGCGATGCGGGCAGCGACGACCAGCCTGCTCGATCTGACCGCCATACTGACCCGCGGCGACGTCCGCAGTGAGGTTTTGAAAGAGCTTGATCATCAGATCGACGGTCTGAAGCGCTTCCAGAGCCAGCCGGAAGTCGATTCAGCCCGCCTCGAAACCCTGATCAGCACTCTTGATTCCAGCCGCCGCGACCTGCAGGACGTAGGCACGCAGTATCTTCAGCCGCTCAAGGACAACGAGTTCCTGAGCGCCATCAAGCACCGCAGCTCGATTCCCGGTGGAACCTGCCAGTTCGACCTGCCGGAATTCAGCCATTGGTTGCGACAGCCGGCGGATCGCCGGAACCGCGACTTCTCCGCCTGGCTGGAAGCGCTGCGACCGATATGCGATGCCGTGACCGAACTGTTGTGGCTAATCCGCGAAATCGCACCGCCGATGGAGAAGAAGGCGATCAACGGGATGTATCAGCACAGCATGCAGAAGAATACGAGCTGTCAGCTACTGCGCGTGCTGCTGCCGGCTTCCAGCTCGCTGTTTCCGGAAATCAGCGGCAGCCACCATCGCTTCACCGTCAGGTTCCTGGAGTGGTCGACCGTCGACAAACGTGCCGTGCAGACCGGTCACGACGTCGTATTCAAGCTCTGTATCTGCTAGTCCGCGCTCAACGCCTTCAGCGCGATTACGACCGGCGCATCTGCAGGCAGTAGCTCATCGGCGCCGAGCATCTCTATATCCGCCCATCGCATGTCCTGACCCTGTTGCCCGACGGGCGTCCCCTCCCACTCGGTGACGAGGAAGAAGTCGATGCCGACGTGTCGATCCGGGTACTGGTGCTCCAGCGACATCAGCAGGCTGTGATGAATAACGCGGATGCCAAGTTCTTCTTCCAGCTCGCGGGCTAGCGCCTGTTCGGAAGTTTCGCCGGGC
>CAZFVT010000554.1:0-2386 GCA_964522355.1 uncultured Woeseiaceae bacterium
TAAATTGCTGCCGCAATTTTTCGAACCCTCGAAGGGCTATTAACCCTTACGCCCTTAGCAGGGGCGCGCTTTCGACCACTCAGCCATCTCTCCGTACTTCAAATTGTCTGTGTTTTCCCGCAATTCCGGGAGAGGGATGGACTCGGATCGCCTAGAGCGATCCTCGCCCCTGCGGGGCGCGCTCCGCGCGTCCAAAACGCTGTCGCGTTTTGTCGAACCCTCGAAGGGCTATTAACCCTTACGCCCTTGAGCCAAGGGCGCGCTTTCGACCACTCAGCTATCTCTCCGGTGTCGAAATCTGTCGTTTTGCCGCGTTACCCACGGCCGACGGACCGCGCATATTACTGAGCAGGAGGGCCTGGGTAAAGCGTTGAATCTTTAGTTTAGCCGCTGCTTGAGGCGGCTTTCGGTGAGGCCTCGTCGGCGGCCTTTTCGTTCTGAATCCGGTCGAAAATCTCTTCGCGGTGCACCGCCACGTCCTTGGGTGCATTGATACCGATGCGCACCTGGTTGCCCTTGACTCCCAGTACCGTGATAGCGATGTCTTCCCCGATCATCACGGTTTCCCCTGCGCGGCGCGTAAGAATCAGCATGACGTCCTCTCCTGCCTCTTTATGTGCGCTTTTGTGGCGCTTATTGGTCTTATTCGCGGGCGCCTCTAATGATCCACGATGGATCGTCCCCTGCCCGATCCTGCAAGAATGACGGAAATTTCCTGAATTTTCCAGCTATTGCAGGTGTGTGCTCACCCAGTCCGGCACCGAAGCGAGGGCCGAATCAAGCCCGGCCGGGTCGGAGCCGCCGGCCTGCGCAAAGTCCGCTCGGCCGCCGCCGCGGCCGCCGACCTGCTCGGCAACGGGTTTGATGACCTCGCCCGCGTTCAGCTTGTCGGTGTTGTTTTTGGTGACGCCTGCCGCCAGGCGCACCTTGCCGTCGTCGACTGCGCCGAGGACGACCACGGCATTGCCGAGCTTGTCCTTGAAGCGATCGACCGCGTCGCGCAGGGTTTTCGCGTCAGCGCCGTCCATGCGACTGACTAACACCTTGATTCCATTGACTTCTGTGACTTCATCGCCGCCGCTGCCTCCGCCCGTAAGGAGCTGCTGGCGGGTGGCGGCGAGGTCTTTCTCGAGGTCCTTGTTCTTCTTCAGCAGGGCCTCGACCTTCTGGCCGGCCTGGTCGCGGGGACTCTTGAGCAGACCGGCCACCTGGTCGAGTTCGCCCAAGCGGGCCTCGAACCAGGCCATTGCGCCCTCGCCGGTGACGGCTTCGATGCGGCGGACGCCGGAGGCGATGCCGGACTCCGAGGTGATCTTGAACAGGCCAATATCGCCCGAACGATCCACGTGGGTACCGCCACAGAGCTCTACCGAGTGTTCCCCGAGGCGCAACACGCGCACTTCGTCGCCGTATTTTTCGCCGAACAGCGCCATTGCGCCGGAGGCAACGGCGTCGTCATAGCCCATGTGCTGGATGTCGGCGGGCACGTTCTTGCGGATTTCGCCGTTGACGAACGCCTCGATTTCGGTGAGCTGCTCAGAGGTCACAGGCTCGTAGTGCGAGAAGTCGAATCGCAGGCGGTCAGGCGCCACCAACGAGCCCTTCTGCGTCACGTGTTCGCCCAGGATCTTTCGCAGCCCGGCGTGCATCAGGTGGGTCGCTGAGTGGTTCAGCACGATCGCCTGGCGACGCGCGGCGTCGACCTCGGCATCAACCGAATCGCCGACCTTGAGCTCGCCGGAGGCGACACGGCCGTAGTGAACGTTGGCCTTACCGCCCTTCTGGGTGTCGGCAACGTCAAACAAGCCGTTTTCCGTGGTCAGGACCCCGGTATCGCCGATCTGGCCGCCGGATTCGGCGTAGAAAGGCGTCGAATCGAGCACCACGGCGCCCTCTTCGCCCTCGGCAAGCTGATCAACGGCAGCCCCATCCTGGAACAATGCGACGACCTTCGAGGCCTCTTCGGTCTGCTCGTAGCCCGTGAAGCCGGTTTCCACGTCGGATTCCACGCCCGAGTCGCCGCCAGCGGCGAACTTGCTGGCCGCCCGCGCGCGGTCGCGCTGCGCCTGCATCGCGGTCTCAAAGCCCTTCTCGTCCACCTCGAGGTCCCGCTCACGTGCGATGTCAGCCGTCAGGTCCACCGGGAAGCCGTACGTGTCGTAGAGCTTGAAGACGAGATCGCCCGGCAGCTTCTTGCCGTCGAGTTTGGCTACCGCGTCTTCGAGAATCTCCATGCCCTGGTCCAGGGTCTCGGCGAAGCGCTGTTCTTCGGTCTTGAGCACGCGCTCGACGTGCTCTCTCGCCTTCACCAACTCCGGGTAGGCATCGCCCATCTCGTCGCAGAGCGCGCCAACCAGCTTGTAGAAGAACGGCTCGTCCATGCCCA
>CAZFVT010000555.1:0-2385 GCA_964522355.1 uncultured Woeseiaceae bacterium
TCCAGCTCGTCGAGCGGAAAGCCTTCTTCGAGAATGAAACCCGCGGACAGGTACAGCGGCTGTGCGCCCGACATGGCGACGTCGTTGATCGTGCCATGTACCGCCAACGAGCCGATGTCGCCGCCGGGAAAGAACAACGGCGAGATCACGTGGCCGTCGACGCTCATGACCATGCGGCCCGCCGGTACGTCGAACGCCGCCTGGTCATTGCCCTGGCGCAGCAGCGGGTTGTCGAGATGCTTCAGGAACAGCTCGTCGATCAACTGCGCCATGGCACGACCGCCGCTACCGTGGCTCATGTCCACCTTGGCGTTGCGCTTGTTCAGACGTACCGGAAAGCGTTTGGGAACGGCGTTCATGCAGCCACCTCCTTGGTGTTCTCTGGGGATTCATCGCGGAACCGGCCGTAGGACCAGTACGCGGCACAGGCGCCCTCGGAAGACACCATGCAGGAGCCCATGGGATTGTCGGGAGAGCACACCGTGCCGAACAGCTTGCAGTCGGTTGGCCGCTTGGCGCCGCGCAGGATGGACGGGCACTCGCAGCCCTTCACGTCGGATGCGCTGACCTCGGGAATGTCGAAGCGCTGTTCGGCGTCATGCTGCTTATAGGCCGACTTGATCTGCAGCGCGCTGTAGGGAACGAAGCCCAGTCCGCGCCATTCAAAGCTGCGGCGCAGCTCGAAGACGTCGGCGACCAGCGCCTGTGCCTTCAGGTTGCCGTCGCGGGTGACAACGCGGGTGTACTCGTTCTCGACCTCGAAACGACCTTCGTTGAGCTGGCGAATCAGCATGAGCGCCGACTGCATGACGTCCAGCGGTTCGAAGCCGGCGATTACGACGGGCCGCTGGAATTCTTCGGCGAAGAACTCGTAGGGCCGACTGCCGATGATCGAGCTGACGTGAGAGGGGCCGAAGAAGCCGTCGATCGACACCGAGCCGATGTCTCGCACCTCCGGCGACTCCAGGATGTTCTGGATGGCCGCCGGCGTGAGTACGTGATTACAGAATACGGAGAAGTTATCCAGCTGCTCGCGAGCCGCCTGCTGGATAGCAACGGCGGTTGCCGGCGTGGTCGTCTCGAAGCCAATGGCGAAAAACACCACTTCGCGACCCGGGTTGTCGCGGGCAATGCGCAGCGCGTCCTGGGTTGAGTACACCATACGAACGTCGGCACCCGATGCCTTGATCTTCATCAGGCTCTGGCGCTTGCTGGCCGGAACCCTGAGCAGGTCACCGTAGATACAGAGAATCGTGTCGTGCTCGAGCGCGAGGTGAATCGCGTTGTCGATCCGGCCGATCGGCAGCACACAGACCGGGCAGCCCGGGCCGTGAACGAAACGTACGTTGTCCGGCATCAGGTCCTGAACGCCGTAGCGAAAAATCGCGTGCGTGTGACCGCCGCAAAATTCCATCAGGTTGTACTGCCGCCCGGTGTCGGCCTCGCGGGCGATCGTTCTCGACAGGGCCTGGGCCAGGTCTTTCTGGCGAAACTCGTCGACCAGCTTCATGCCGTTTCCTCCGCCAGCGCTTCGCTGGTTTCAATCCCGGCTTCGGCGAACATCGCCAGGGTGCGTTCGGCTTCTTCTGTACTGATCTTGTTGAGCGCGTAGCCCACATGAATTAGGACGTAGTCGTCTACGGCCACGCCGTCGACCAGCGCGAGGGATACGTCTTTCCTGACCTCACCCAGCGCGATGGTTGCCATGTCGGTGGCGGCATCGATCGAGACGATTTTTCCGGGAACCGCGAGGCACACGATCAGGCACCGATCCGCGCGAACTGGCGCGCGGCCCTGAGCCATTCATACCAGGCCCCAAGGCCCTCGCCTGTGGTTGCAGAGACGTGCAGCACACGAATGTCCGGGTTGACGCGCCGCGCGTTCTCGATGCAGCGGTCAACGTCGAACTCGAGGTGTGGCAATAGATCGGTCTTGTTGAGCAACATGAGATCGGAGGCATGGAACATGTCCGGGTATTTGAGCGGCTTGTCTTCGCCTTCCGTGACCGAAAGGATGACCACCTTGTGATCCTCGCCCAGATCGAACGCGGCGGGGCAGACCAGGTTGCCGACGTTTTCAATGAACAGCAGGCTGCCGTTGGCAGGTTCCAGCGCGTCGATAGCGTGCCCGACCATGTGGCCATCAAGGTGACAGCCCTTGCCGGTGTTGACCTGAAGCGCCTTCGCGCCCGTTGCGCGGATGCGCTCGGCGTCGTTCGCCGTTTGCTGGTCGCCTTCGATGACCGATACCGGCAGCTCATCGCCAACGTCGGTGATGGTGCGGGCGAGCAGGGTGGTCTTGCCCGAGCCGGGGCTGGAAACAAAGTTCAGGCACAGCACACCGGCATCACGGAGCCGTCGGCGGTTGGCGGCCGCGTACTCGTCG
>CAZFVT010000556.1:0-2384 GCA_964522355.1 uncultured Woeseiaceae bacterium
CTCAACGTCACGACAGCCAGCAGCATCAATCTAGACATAGACATTCGACAGCGCCCCTTCCGTTGAGACCTTCCAGGCCTGCATCGCGTTGTAGTGATAGAACGACCGGCTACCTTCGATAACCTGCTGCCGTTGCGGCTGAACGGCTCCGGTTTCATCGGTCGCGCGGCTGACGAGCGTCGCGCCGCCGCCCTCCCATCGCCAGGGAATGCGGAAACGTGTCAGGCACTTTGGCAACACCGCTTCATCAAGTGCGGCCTCAGCCCAGCTGCGACCGCCATCGGCGGAAACTTCGACTTTTCGAATTCGCCCGCTGCCGGACCACGCGATGCCATGCACCTGGTAGACGCCCTGCGGCCCGAGATCGAGTCCGGGTGACGGACTGGTAATGACGCTCTTCACGCCCATCGGGAAGCTGAACAGTTCAGCCACGCCGTCGTCCCGCAGATCAGAGTACTTGGAGGTCTCATCCTTGGTCATCGCGGGTTGATCGGTAACTTTGAGAGCGTGCAGCCACTTCACGGACATGTTGCCCTCCCAGCCCGGAAGAAACAGTCGCATCGGGTAGCCGTTTGAGGGGCGAATACGCTCACCGTTTTGGTAGAGGGCAACGATCGCATCGTCCATGATCTTGTCCAGCGGCACGCTGCGACTCATCATCGCCGCGTCGGCACCGCTGGCGACAACCCACTTGGCCGTCGGTTTTACACCGGCCTCATCGAGCAACACCGACAACGGGACACCGCCCCATTCGCTGGCCGAGACCAGGCCATGTATCTGGCTCGCCGTGCCCTGCACCGGCTCCGGCGCAACCAGCGATCCGCTGTTGCCGGAACACTCGAGAAACTGAATTCTCGATACGGTTGGGTAACGTGCCAGGGCGTCCAGTGAGAAGGACAGCGGCTGTTCGACCAGGCCGTGTATCACCAGGCGATGGGCATCCGGATCGATATCCGGAATGCCGCTGTGATGACGCTCAAAATGCAGTCGGCTCGGGGTGATGATCCCGTCCAGGAGTTCGAGCGGCGTGCGTGAGGCACCTGCACCCGTCGTCCCCGGACGCGAGCCGATGTTTACTCTGGCCAGGTTCTCAAACCGCGACGGTGATCCCGTCTCGCTCATACCAGCGCCCGGCAGTTCGCTCCACGCCGCTCGCTCCTTGCCGGACGCGCCCGCCGCCAGCAAAGTCGCGCTGCCGGCAACCCCCGCCTGCAGAAAAAAACGACGATCCATCAGGCCATTCCCGGCGGCCGGAACGTGCTGGAACTGTTTTTTGCTCATGGTTTCCCCCCACTGGATTCGGCCGCACCCGGCCGGTGGTCAGTGTACCGTCTGCCTAAGTTGATCTGTACGTCCCGTCAGGAAATGTCCTGCATGGCGTTCTCGAGGTCCGCGACGAGATCCTCAACGGTTTCAATGCCTATAGAAAGCCGCAGCAGGTCCTCGGGTATCGGACTGCTTGCCCCCTCGATCGAGTAGCGGTGCTCGATCAGGCTTTCAACGCCGCCGAGCGAAGTCGCCCGCACGAACAGCTCGCAGCCCGCCGCAACCTTGAGCGCGGCCTCCCGGCCACCGCGCACGCGCAGGGACAGCATGCCGCCGAAACCACCGGCCATCTGCGCTGCCGCAATCCGGTGTCCGGGGTGCGACTCAAGCCCCGGGTACAGCACGGCCGACAGCGCCGGATGGTGTTCGAAATGCTGCGCCAGGGTCAGCGCCGATGCCGAGGACCGGCGGACCCGAAGGTATACCGTGCGCATGCCCCGCTGCAGCAACCAGGCCTCGAAACTGCCGAGGATTGCACCGCCGCTCGCTCGCACCCTGCGGATTCTTTGCCAGAGCTCATCGTCGGCCTTGCTGACCAGGGCGCCGGCGACGACATCGCCGTGACCGTTCAGATACTTGGTCGCAGAATGCATGACAAGGTCCGCGCCAAGCTCGAGCGGCCGCGTCAGCACCGGCGTGGCGACGGTGGAATCGACCACGAGTTTCGCACCCACCCCGTGCGCGAGGTCGGCAGCCGCCGCGATATCAATGACGTCCCAGGTCGGATTACAGGGCGTTTCGATCCACACAATCCGGGTGACACCGGGGCGCAGGCACTTCGCCAGGCCCTCAGGATCGGTCGCGTCCCACAGGCTCAGCTCGAGGCCCCAGTTCTCGCAGAACTCGACCAGCCAGCCGCGAAGTCCCCAGTACATCACGGCCGGAGCAACGACGTGATCTCCGGGGCTTAAGGATTGAAACACCGCCATCGCTGCCGCCATCCCGGAGCTGAACAGAATCGCGTCAGCACCCCCTTCCATGCGCGAGAGCATGGACTCGGCCATCTCGTAGCTCGGGTTCTCGTCCCGGGCGTAGCTGTTGGTTGGTGATATCAGCTG
>CAZFVT010000557.1:0-2382 GCA_964522355.1 uncultured Woeseiaceae bacterium
GTTGTTGATGGTCGTCGGCTTGCCATAGAGGCCGAAGTTCGCCGGGAACGGCGGCTTGAAACGCGGCTTGCCCTGCTTGCCTTCCAGCGATTCCAGCAGCGCGGTTTCTTCGCCGCAGATATAGGCGCCCGCCCCCACGAAGGTTCTCAGGTCGAAATCGATACCGGAACCATTAATGTTCTTGCCGAGCAGCCCCGCCTCGTAGGCTTCGGCAACCGCCTCCTCAAAACGCGGCACCGGTTCGTCAATGAACTCGCCGCGGATGTAGTTGTAGCCCACGGTCGCGCCCATCGCGTAGGCGGCTATCGCCATACCCTCAACCAGTGAATGCGGGTTATAGCGGAGGACCTCGCGGTCATGGCAGGTGCCGGGCTCACTTTCATCAGAGTTGCAGACGAGGTACTTCTGGCCCGGCGCGGTGCGCGGCATAAAGCTCCACTTCAGACCGGTGGGGAAGCCCGCACCGCCACGGCCACGCAGGCCGCTCGCTTTTACTTCGTCTATCACCTGATCCGGCGTCATCTCGCCCGCGAGAATCTTTCGCCAGGCTTCGTAGCCACCGTGTTTCTCGTAGGTCTTCAGCGTCCAGGATTCTTCGTCGCCGAAGGTGTTGAAACAAACGAGGTTCTGCGCGTAGTCCATTACTCGAGCCCGTCCAGGATCTGATCAACCTCTTCGGTTGTCAGGTTTTCGTAGTACTTGTGATCAACCATCATCATCGGCGCGCCACAACAGGCAGCCAGGCACTCCTCTTCTTTCTTGAGGTAAATGCGCCCGTCCTCAGTGCTCTCCCCCGTTTTGATGCCCAGCTTTTTCTCGACGTGGGCAACGATGTCCTCGGCGCCACGCAGCATGCAGGACACGTTGGTGCAAATCGCCACGTTGTGCCTGCCTACCGGTTTGGTCTGGAACATTGAGTAGAACGTCGCCACTTCGTAGACCTGCATGGGCGGCAGGTCGAGGTAGGCCGCAACGTCGTTCATGATCTCCGTCGTCACGTAGCCCTCATTCTCATGCTGGGCTGCGTGCAGCGCGCCAATCACGGCAGAACGCTTCCGATCTTCGGGAAACCGCTCGACCCAGCGATCGATTTCCTCGATGACGTGGGCGGAAAGCGTGGTTCCCTCGTTCATCGGTCCGCTCATCGGTCGATCTCCCCGAATACGATGTCCTGGGTGCCGATAACGGCAACCACGTCGGCCAGCATGTGGCCTTCGACCATTTCCGACATGGCCGAGAGGTGGGCGAATCCGGGAGCACGCACCTTCACTCGATACGGCTTGTTCGCGCCGTCGGAAACGATGTAAACGCCGAACTCGCCTTTCGGATGCTCAACGGCCGCGTAGGCTTCGCCGGGCGGAACCGAGTAACCCTCGGTAAACAGTTTGAAGTGATGAATGAGCGACTCCATGTCGTCTTTCATCTCAACCCGTTTCGGCGGCGCAACCTTGCGGTCATCGATCATCACCGGGCCCGGATTTTCTCTCAGCCAATCGACGCACTGCTTGATGATTCGGTTTGACTGGCGCATCTCTTCGACGCGAACCAGGTAGCGATCGTAACAATCGCCGTTAACGCCGACGGGGATATCGAAATCGAGATCCGCATAGACTTCGTAGGGCTGTTTCTTGCGCAGATCCCACTCGACCCCGGAGCCGCGCAGCATCGGGCCGGTGAAACCGAGGTTCATTGCCCTTTCGGGCGACACGACGGCAATGTTGACCGTGCGCTGCTTCCAGATTCGATTGTCCGTCAGCAAGGTCTCATAGGTGTCGACACAGCCCGGAAACTTCTCGGTGAAAGCTTCAATGAAGTCCAGCAGGGAACCGCCGCGCGCTTCATTCATGCGCTTGAGTTCCTTGTCACTCCGCCACTTGGACTCCTGGTATTTGGGCATGGAGTCCGGCAGGTCACGAAACACGCCGCCCGGCCGATAGTAGGTAGCGTGCATGCGAGTACCGGAAACGGCTTCGTAGCAGTCCATCAGGTCCTCACGCTCCCTGAAGCAGTACAGGAACATGGTCATCGCGCCGATATCGAGCCCGTGGGCTCCAAGCCACATGAGGTGATTCAGGATGCGCGTAATTTCATCGAACATCACGCGTATGTATTGCGCGCGAATCGGCGCCTCGACGCCGAGCAGCTTCTCGATAGCAAGTACGTAGCCGTGCTCGTTGGACATCATCGACACGTAGTCGAGACGATCCATGTAGCCGATGCTCTGGTTGAATGGCTTCGACTCCGCCAGCTTCTCGGTGCCTCGATGCAGCAGGCCCACATGCGGGTCTGCGCGCTGAATCACTTCCCCGTCCATCTCCAGGACCAGCCGCAGTACCCCGTGCGCCGCCGGGTGCTGCGGACCGAAGTTCATCGTGAAGTTCT
>CAZFVT010000558.1:0-2379 GCA_964522355.1 uncultured Woeseiaceae bacterium
AAGGAAACGCTCAGGGTTCGCCAACTCTGGTCGTCACGGGTAGGCAAGGGCACGGAGTTCCTGCGCCTCGGGTTGACGCCGGCCGGCGATGGTTCGCGGATCTTTGCTGCCAGCTACGATGGCAACGTCGTTGCGCTCAATGCGACCAACGGGCGGCGTGAGTGGAGTACCGATCTCGAGGTTGAGCTGACCGCAGGGCCGGGCCTTGGCGATGACGTCATCGTTGTGATCACCCGGGACGGCATGGCAATCGCACTGGGTGCTGAAGCCGGCGAAGAGCTTTGGCGAACCCGATTGGACGGTGAGTCGGTTGCCGTTCCGTCGATTCGGAACAACACGGTCGTGGTTTCGACGATCGACGGTCTGTTGCGCGGCCTGTCGTCGTTCGACGGTTCGGTCAAATGGACGATCGAGCAATCCATGCCTGCGTTGACCCTGCGGGGTGCTGCTCAGCCTATCGTCGTAGGCTCAACGGTCATCGCAGGATTCGACAACGGTCGCCTGCTCGCCGTCAGTCTCGCTGACGGCACGACTGAATGGGAAACCGTGCTGTCGCCGCCTACGGGCCGGTCTGACCTGGACCGACTGTCGGACGTAGACGGCGAACTCGCCGCTGTCGGGCAGGATATCTACGCTGCCGGCTACCAGGGGCGGATCGCCGCACTGGCGTCCGAATCCGGCCAGATTCTCTGGTCCCGTGAGCTTTCGAGCTATGCGGGCATTGGCGCGGAGTGGGATCGGATCTACACGCTCACCGATGACGGCGAGCTGGTCGCCATGGCGCGTCGCAACGGCTCCGATGCCTGGCGGCAGGCGGCACTGATCCGGCGAGAGCCCTCGGCGCCGGCGGCGTTCGATACCGCCGTCGTTGTTGGCGATTTCGAGGGCTATCTGCACTTCTTTGACAGCGGCGACGGTCGACCCGTCGCCCGCCGTCGAGTTGGCAAAGGCATGATCTCGGGCAGGCCGGTCGTCATCGCCGGCAAGCTGTATGTCCAGAGCGAGTCCGGCCAACTCTATGCGTTCGAGGTGCCGAAACCCGAACGGCCGGCTGACGAGCAGCCGGAATCCGCCGGCGACAGCTAGCCGGTCGGAGACGGCGAGTCTCGCCATGTTGCCGGTAATCGCACTTGTAGGCAGGCCGAACGTCGGCAAGTCGACGTTATTCAATCGCCTGACCCGAACGCGCGATGCGCTGGTCGCTGACTACCCTGGCCTGACCCGCGACCGGAAGTACGGCTTCGGCAAGGTCGGTCCTGTCCCTTACCTGGTTGTCGATACGGGCGGCGTGGCCGGGGGCGAAGACGGCATTCACGAACGCATGGCCGATCAAAGCATTCGCGCGCTGGAGGAGGCCGATGTCGTCATCGTCATGGTCGACGGTCGCAGCGGACTCACGGCGGCTGACGAGTACGTAGCCGACCTTGCAAGGCGTCATGCGGACCGGGTCTGGGTGGCGACGAACAAGACCGAAGGCCTGGATGCCGGCGTGGTGACCGCGGAATTCTTCAAACTGGGCCTGGGCGAGCCTATTGCCGTGTCGGCCGCACACGGTGATCGGGTTTCCGCGATGATGGATGCTGTTCTGGCCGACTTCGCGGATGCCGATGACGATGAGCAGGACGATGATGCTGAGCGCGCGCTTCGTATCGCCGTTATCGGCCGACCGAACGTCGGTAAGTCCACCCTGATCAACCGCCTGCTCGGCGAAGACCGCCTGGTCGTCTACGACCAGCCCGGCACGACTCGGGACAGCGTGCTGGTGCCCTTCGAGCGGGACGGCCGACACTATGAGCTGATCGATACCGCCGGGGTGCGGCGCCGATCTCGCGTGCATGAAGCCATCGAAAAATTCAGCATCGTGAAGGCCCTGCAGGCCATGGAGCAGGCGCAGGTGGTGATCGCGGTCTTCGATGCCAGCGAGGGCAGCACTGAGCAGGACGTCAGCCTGATGGGGCTCGCCGTAGAACGCGGCCGTGCGCTGGTGGTTGCCGCCAACAAGTGGGACGGATTGACGAACGAACAGCGGCGCAAGGTTCGCATGGATCTTGAGCGGCGACTGCCGTTCCTTGATTTCGCCGAGCAGTTCACGATCTCGGCGCTGCACGGCACGGGCGTAGGTGACCTGATACCGGCCGTACACCGCGCCTACACCGCCGCAACGCGGGACCTTCCGACTAACGATCTCACCCGCGTGCTGGAAGATGCCATTAGCGAACATCAGCCGCCCATGCAACGCGGTCGCCGGCCGAAACTGCGTTATGCCCATCAAGGCGGGCGAAACCCGCCCGTCATCGTTATACACGGCAACCAGGTTGAGCGGCTTCCTGAGGCGTATCGACGCTATTTGATCAATCGTTTCCGCAAGGTGTTTCGACT
>CAZFVT010000559.1:0-2356 GCA_964522355.1 uncultured Woeseiaceae bacterium
AGGCAAGACTGTCCGGCCGGTCGCGATAGCCCTCTTCGGCCTGTGCCGTAACCCGGTACACCCGACCAAACAGGTTGAAATCATTGACCCGTACGGAGCCGGTCAGCACGTTCATGGTGCTGTAGATATCGCTCAAAGGCACACCCAGCGCCTTGGCTTTTGCCCGGTCGACGTTCAGCAGGTAGAGCGGCACCTCAGGCTTCAGGCTGCTGACCATTTCCGCGACCTCCGGACGGGCGGCAACGCGCGCGTTCAGGGTCTCGGCCATGCCACCGAGACCCGCCAGGTTCGAACCGCTGCGATCCTGCAATTCGAGATCCACACCGGCACCGCTGCCAAGGCCGGCAATGGCCGGCGGCTGGAACATCGAGATACGCGGCTCAATGATGCGGTCGAGCTCCGGCTTAAGTTCGGCCATCACCCGCGCCACGCCATAGCCTTCGCCGGAGCGCTGGTCCCAATCCTTAAGGATGACTTCCAGATTTGCGGCAGAGTCGTCCGAGCCATTGCGCTTGCTCTCGCCGGCCAGGCTGAACACGTGCTCTACGGCCGGATGCGCCTGAACGATGCGCTGCGCCTCGTTCGCGATGTCGCGGCTGCGGGTGACTGACGCGCCGTCGGGTAGCTGGAGGTCGATAAAGAAGCGACCCTGGTCCTCTCCCGGCATGAATCCCGTCGGCAGGGCGCGGAACAGGAACACCGCGGCAACCAGCATGACCGCGAAGGCGGCGAAAGCGTTCCTGGGTTTGCGCAGCGAGCCTTGAACCCAATCCGAGTAGATCGTGCCGCCACGCTCGAGCATTCCATTGATCCAGGCAAACACCCGGCTCTTCGGCGGCTCGTGATCCGGCTTCAGGAGCGCCGCACACAGCGCCGGGCTCAGGGTGAGTGCGACCACGGTCGAAATCAGCACCGATACGGTGATGGTTAGCGCAAACTCCCGATACATGATGCCGTTAACGCCCGCGAGAAAGGAAATCGGCACAAACACGGCCGCCAGCACCAGTGAAGTGGCGACGAGGGCGCCGGTTAACTCGGACATCGCCTTCTTCGTTGCATCCCGTGGGTTCAGGCCTTCGTCTTTCATGAGCCGCTCGACGTTCTCGACGACGACAATGGCATCGTCGACTACGATGCCGATTGCGAGCACCAGTGCCAGCAGGTTGACGGTATTGACCGTAAAGCCCATCGCCGCCATCGCGGCAAAGGTGCCAACAATGGACACGGGCACCGCCAGCGCAGGAATGAGGGTTGCTCGCCAGCGCTGCAGGAAAGCGAATACCACGAGCATGACAAGGATGAGGGCCTCGACCAGGGTAATCAGTACCTCGTAGATCGACGCCTTGATAAAGGTCGATGCGTCGTACCACACCGTCCAGTCAATGCCCTGCGGGAACTGCTCGGCGAGAATGCCGAGTTCTTCCTTCACCCGATCGGCGACCTCAAGTGCGTTCGCCCCGGGCAACAGAAACACCTGGATGATGGCGGCGTCCTTGCCGTCGATCCTGGACTCCAGGCGATAGGACTGCGCGCCCAGCTCTACGCGAGCAATATCTCTCAGTCGAATCAGCGAACCATCGGCCGAAGCACGGACCACGATGTTGGAAAATTCCAGCGCCGAGGACAGTCGGCCTTCGGTCGATACCGGCAGGGTGAGGTTGAGGTCTTCATTGCCCGGCTGCGCGCCGAGCTGACCGGCTGCCGCTGATGCGTTCTGCTCGCGTATGGCATTCAATACATCGCTGGTCGTCAGGCCGAAACCGGTCATTCGGTCCGGCCTCAGCCAGATGCGCATGGCATAGCGGCGGGCCCCTGTGTTGCGAATGCGGCCCACGCCCGGGATGCGCCGCAGCGCGCCGTTGATATTGATCGTGACGTAGTTGCTGAGATAGATGTCGTCGTACTTGGGATCGTTCGACGTCAGGGCGATCTTCAGCAGTTCGACGCTTGCGTCTTTCTCTATGGAGACCCCCTCCTGGGCAACGTCTGCCGGGAGGATGGAGTCAGCCTGCTTGGCACTGTTCTGCACGTCCACGGCGGCGAGGTCCGGGTTGGTCCCGACGTCGAATGTGACCGTTATGCTGACCCCGCCTGAACGCGTGCTTTGCGAGCGCAGGTAGATCATGTTCGGCACGCCGTTGATCTCTTCCTCGAGCGGGGCGGCGACCGACTCGGCGGCGGTGGCAGCGGTGGCGCCCGGGTAGCTCGTGGAGATTCTCACGGCGGGCGGCGTGATGTAGGGATACTGGTCGATCGGCAGGGTGAGCAGCGAGATCGTTCCGACCAGGGTGATGACCACGGAGATGACCGTCGCGAACACCGGCCGGTCGACGAAGTGCTGCGCGATCATGGGGTG
>CAZFVT010000560.1:0-2353 GCA_964522355.1 uncultured Woeseiaceae bacterium
GCTCCACCGGCACGCCCAGTTCGCGCGCGAGAATCGTCAGCTTGCGCGCCACGTCCATGCCCGAAAGATCGTCACGCGGGTCGGGCTCCGTATAGCCGTTGTCGCGCGCGTCTCGCACGATCTCCGAGAACGGTCGCTGGCCGTCATAGGTGTTGAAGAGGTAAGCCAGGGTGCCGGAGAAGATGCCATCGATCGAGTGAATTCGATCGCCCGTATCCAGCAGCTTGCGCAGGGTGCCGATGATCGGCAGAGCCGCACCGACCGTCGTTTCGTAGTAGTAGTTGCTGCCGCCCTCACGCGCACTTTGCGCGAGTTCCTCGTAATAGGCTGACGGACCGCTGAAGGCCTTCTTGTTCGGCGTAATGACGTGTATGCCCTGTCGCAGCCAGTCCGCGTAGCTCATTGCCACCGCATCGTCTGACGTGCAGTCAATGATCACCGCATGCGGCAGATGGTCGGCGCGTACGTGACTGACGAAACGATCCAGGTCGAGGTCCATGCCATCGACGTCGAACTGTTCCCGCCAGTCGGAAAGCTCTATCCGCCGCGCACCGAGCAGCATCGTCCTGGAACGAGCAATCGCCCGAATGCGCAGATCGAGGTTGAACTTCTCGCGCAGCCATTCGGTGCGGCTGTGAAGCTGGCGCAGGAACTCGGCGCCGACGTTGCCCGGCCCGAGCAGTCCGATGGACACCGTCTTGGCCGACAAATAGAAGCCGGAGTGAACGGCGCGCAGGGCGCGCTCTGCTTCGTCCATGCTGACCACGGCGGAGATGTTGCGCTCCGACGAGCCCTGGGCTATGGCGCGAACGTTAATCCCGGCCGAGCCGAGCGTGCTGAAAAAGCGACCGGCAACCCCGGGCAGTCCCGCCATGTTATCGCCGACAACGGCGAGGATGCTCTGGCGGTCGTCGACGTCGACCCGCTGAATCTGCCCGGCCTCGAGTTCCGCAGCGAAGGCTTCACTGATGACCTCGCGTGCCTTTTCGGCCAGGTCCTGCGGCACGGCCACACAAATGGAATGTTCGGAGCTGGCCTGTGAAATCAGCGTTACCGACACCTCGGCGCTGCGGAGCGCGGCGAACAGTCGATCGGCCGTGCCAGGCACGCCGATCATTCCGGTCCCCTCGACGTTCAGCACGGCGACATCGTCGACGGCCGTGACGCCTTTTATGCCACCGTCGCTGCTGCTGCCCGATGAGATCCGGCTTCCGGGAACGTCGGGCCGAAAGGTGTTTCGAATGTAGGTCGGAATATCCTTGGCGACCACCGGACCCATGGTCTGCGGATGGATGACCTTCGCGCCGAAGTAGGCAAGGTCCATAGCTTCATCGTAGCTCAACGCATCGATAATCTGCGCTTCAGGAATACGGCGCGGATCACCACTCAGGACGCCGTCGACGTCAGTCCAAATCGTCAGGGTGTCCGCATTCGCCAGCGCGGCGAGAATCGCCGCGGAATAATCACTGCCATTTCTGCCGAGCGTGGTCGGCTTGCCGTCCTGGTCCAGCGCATTGAACCCGGTGACGACCGCAATACCGTCGAAATCCGCCGGCAAGGCTTCGGACCAGCGGCGTTCGGTCTCCGGCCATTGCACCTGCGGGCCAAGCTCTCCGGCATTGACGACAATGAGATCACGCGCATCGAGCCAGGTCGCAGCAGCGTCGCTGCCTGCCTGATCGGACAACAGCGCCGCCATCAAACGTGCAGACCAGATCTCGCCGAACCCGGCAATCGTCTCCCGACGCCGACGATCCGCGGCGCCCGCTTTCTGGATGTCTTCGAGCTCGCCCACGATGTGCGATGCGTCCTCTTGCCAGGCATCGAGCAACGGGTCGCTCGCCGCCGGGACCAGCGCACGAACTGCCTTGGCATACCGCTCCCGGACCGCATCGAGCTCTGACTTCCAGCTTGCGTCTCCGGCAGAAGCCTGCTCGCTCAGCTTCAACATCTGGTTGGTGGTGCCGCTCATCGCTGAGACGACGATGCCGAGATTGGTCTCCGGGTTGCGTTGCCGCGCTTCCATAACGATAGAAGCGACCTGTCGAAAACAGGCTTCGTCGGCGAGGCTGGTGCCGCCGAATTTGTGTACGTTCCACTTGGCCACGATTCTTCCCGGAGGTCCTAAGGTCAAAAGCCGCCAATCATAACCGCTTGCCGTTGAATCGTCGCCCGTTTCCTCAAACGCCACACGGCCTCGGGATCGCCCGCTGACGCGAGTTCGGAGGACACAGCGCGGTGGGTCAGGTTATTGATTTGAAGCGCGGGAAAAACCGGAAGATGGTGGGGGCACCAGGACTCGAACCTGGGACCAGCGGCTTAAAAGGCCGATGCTCTACCAACTGAGCTATAC
>CAZFVT010000561.1:0-2351 GCA_964522355.1 uncultured Woeseiaceae bacterium
GTTGCGCGGCGATAGGTGCCGGGCGAACCGGTCGATGACAGGAAGCGCGAACGGGAGATGTCGCCCTGGCCGATGAGTCGGTTCTGCATCCAGTCGAACTCGGAGCGCTCCAGGTGACCCTGTTCATACCAGGTCGCGTACACGTTGAAGCCACCCTGATCGAACTGCGATCCCGCGGCGAGATTGATGAAGTAGTTCTCGAGCTCCTGTGCCGAATCGGAATAACCGCCGGAAATCTCGAAGCCCTCGAAGCCCTTGCGCGTGATGATGTTGGCCACACCGGCGACCGCCTGCGAACCGTAGGTCGCCGAAGCACCGTCGGTCAGGACCTCGATTCGCTCGATCATCGCGAGAGGGAACTGGTTGATATCAACGAAGTCCGCGCCACCGGCGTCAGCTACCGGGGCGATGCCCGCGCGCTTGCCGTTGAGGAGCGTCAGGGTCGATCCAAGACCCAGGTTGCGGATATTGAACTGGGATACGCCAGCCCGGTCGTTCGTCTCGTTGTAGAACTGCGAGCCGCTGTTAACACTGAGTTGTTTCAGAATCTCAACTGGCTGCACGGCACCAATGCTGGCGATATCGCCGGCATCGACTACCTGGATCGGCGCTCGGCCCTCGTACTCCGAACGGCGAATATGTGACCCCGTAACGATGACCTCTTCAATCTCTTCTTCCTGCGCGAATGTTGGTGGTGCCGTTCCCAGCGCCACGGCAACAGCCGCAGACAAGGCGGTTGCCTTGTAAGTCTTATTCATCATTGATTACTTCCCTTTTGTCCCCCCGGACGAGTTGGGAAGCCCGCTATCTCCTACACCCCTTCCTTGGCCGGCGAGCCCCGAACTCAAGAATTTGGCCGTAACCGTCCAGGCTCGACCCCCGCACCACAATCAAACGTTGTGTTGGTGTCGGTTATCCTACTAATTGGATTACAAATCAAGCCTTTGGCGTGTTCCCTAAATACAACATTGATATAGCAGTGATTTTCGATTTTGTGTTTAGCCGATAGCCACGATCGCTGCGCGGGCACCGACGCCCCGGCCAGCCGTATCGGCAGACCACAGATCGGGCGCTAAGTCTCTGATTACAGAGCCATTTTATTCATTACCTGCGCGGCGGAGCCTGTGCCTCTGGAACGTCAACGTCGGCACGGATCCCGACGATCCGACGGCTCAGCCCATCCAAAAATATCTGCAACTTTGCGCAACTTGCTGCCATTGACGATTTTCCGTCACCCCAAGCCCGGCTCGGCCGAATCTCAGCGATCCCGCCGCTGCGGGATCTTTTGTTTCTCCCGGCAAGAGCGACGTGTCGAGCCGTATCGGTTTGTATCGGTTCGCGCTGCAGGGATACCCGACGCTTGAACCACCATGCAGTCTGATCCCGGTCGCCGGATGGTCCGGTGGCGATACCAAGGGAGCAAGACGATGCATTACAAAAAAGGATTTTTGGGAATACTCGGCTTTGGTCTGGCGATGACGGCGACATCCGCCTTTGCCGACGGTGATTTTTACCTGGGCGCCGGCGGTGGCGGCACGAATTTTGAGTCCTCGACGCTGTCAGTCGACCTCGGCACCGGCGATCCGGTCGACGGCACTTATGACGATTCGGACGGCAACTTTCGCTTTTATGGCGGCTACCGCCTTAACCAGAATTTTGCGGTCGAGGCGATGTACTCGGCGCTGGGTGAGTTCGAGATCATCGACGGGGACAACGATTTCGTCTCGACCTACGAAGCGGATTCCGTTGATCTTGCTGCGGTTGGCCTGCTCCCGCTTTGGGATGGCCGGATTGATCTCTTTGCCCGCGCGGGTATCGCCTTCTGGTCGGGTGACGCAGAACTCACCAGTGATACAGGCAGTCCGTCCTACCTGCAGACACCGGCAACCTCCGGGGAGGACCTGTTCTGGTCCGTTGGCGTCAACCTGAACCTGCTTGAAAGCAAGCGGCTGACCTTTCGTTCCGAGCTGACGAGCTATGAAATCAGCGATTTCGAGAAGCTCGAGACGCTGGGCTTCAACTTCCAGTATCGGTTCTGAAACCGTGCTGTAAGGGCATCGCCCGGGATTTCGGACCGTCGGTCTACGCCAGGTCGCGCTGCGTGCCGATCAGGGAGTCCCGGGTGACGAGGCCCGCGAGCCGCTCCTCGTCCCAGCCCTCGGTGCCGGCCGGGCGTTCCGGCAGCACCATGTAGCGAAGCTCCGCCGTGGAGTCATGCACCCGAACCTCCACGTCATCGCCGAGCGCCACGCCGAATTCAGCAAGTACGGCCCGCGGCTCCCGGACCAGCCGGGAACGATACTCGCGCGACTTGTACCAGGCCGGCGACATGCCAAGCAGGGCGCGGGGAT
>CAZFVT010000562.1:0-2322 GCA_964522355.1 uncultured Woeseiaceae bacterium
GGCCATCACGCGTTCCGGAGATACCGGCAAATTTCTCGACGTGCGAATACCAGGATGCGAGGTCTGCATAGCGAATCGGCCAGTCAACGCCGTAGCCGTCTTTTGCGTTGGCCTCGAAGTCCAGGTCGCTCAATCGGTAGCTGTGTCGGCCCCACAGCAGGGAACGCCCGCCGACCTGGTAGCCACGATACCAGTCAAAGCGCTTGATTTCGGTGTAGGGCGAGTCCTGGTCGGAGGCCCACCAGTCGAGATTCTTCTCGTTGAGCGGGTAGTCGCGCTTGAGAACCGGGTAGGCCTCTTCCATGGCATAGGTGCGACGGCCGCGATGCGGATACTCCCACGGCGCCTTGCGCGCATTCACGTAGTCCTTGATGTGTTCGACGTTCTTGCCGCGCTCCAGCAACAGGACGTTCAATCCCTGCTCGGTCAGCTCTTTGGCGGCCCAGCCGCCGGAGATTCCCGAACCAACTACGATTGCGTCAAACGTCTCAGTAGCCATTGTTTGCTTCCCCCGGTGCATGGCTCGCGGAGCGCTCGGTTGGCGCTCGCTGGCACCCGCATTGTAGCATCGGCCTATGTCCCTTCGATCCACAATTCAGCGAATCACAAACCGGCTTGCGAGTCTCATCGTCCTGGCCGCGATTTTCGCCCTGCCGGTAAGCGCACAGGAGCGCGGGGCCGCCGACGCGGTGCTCGGCAGATGGGACCTTGCGGTGACCGGGGAGGCGGGCAGCCATCCGAGCTGGCTGGAGATTCGCCTGCGCACCGAGCGTTCACTCATGGCGAGCTTCGTTGGCCAGTTCGGCAGCCAGCGTCACGCCTCGACGGTCAGCTTTTCGAACAATCAGCTCGAGGTTCGTATCCCGGCGCAGTATGAGCAGGGCGAAGAGCTGCTATTTCGCGGCCGGCTGGAAGAAGGCGTGCTCCGGGGCACCATGCGCATCGACGATGGTGCCGAAATGACGTGGACCGGTAGACGGGCGCCGGCGCTTGATCGGCCTGCACCTGAAACCTGGGGCGAGCCCGAGAATCTCCTGTCGGCAGGGCTTGAAGGCTGGCACCCACGAAGCGAGGCGCATACGGGCTGCTGGCGCATTGAGGATGGCGTTCTGAGCGCGACGCCGCCTTGTGTTGATCTCATCTCGAATTCCGCGTTCGATGATTTTCGCTTGAGCCTCGAGTTTCGTTACCCGGCCGGTAGCAACAGCGGCGTTTATCTTCGCGGCCGCTACGAGATGCAGATCCAGGACGATGCCGGCAAGGCGATCGACTGGCTGCGCATCGGCGGCATTTACGGCTTTATCGCGCCGGCGGAGAACGCGGCGGCGGCGCCCGGTGAATGGCAGCGTCTCGAAGTCGAGCTTGTCGGTCGGCGTGTGTCGGTCACCCTGAACGGGCGGGACGTTATCGTGGCGCGTGAGATTCCCGGCATTACCGGCGGCGCGCTCGACAGCGACGAGGGCAGCCCCGGGCCGCTCATGCTACAGGGCGATCACGGCCCCATTGAGTTCCGCAACGTCCTCCTGTCGCCCGCCGGCTAGCGGCTCAGCCCAGCGCTTTCGTTAGCCCAGTGCTTTCGTCAGCGAATAGTGCCCGTAAGCGATACTGCGAAACGGATCTTTCGGATGGTCATGTTCGACGAACGGGTGGCGAATCGACGCGGCCCGCGGGTCGGCGAGAATGGCGGCAAAGTCGATCGTGCCGGCGCCAACCGGCGCGATGTTGCCCTCTGAATCCATGTCCTTGATGTGCGCCATCGTGGTCCGGCTTCCGGTCGTTTCGATGGTGTCGAGGATGTCCTGACCGCCCTTTTTGACCCAGTAGAAGTCGAGTTCGAAATCGACCAGCGTCGGGTCGGTCTCGGCGAGCAGCAGCTCGAATGGCACCACGCCTTCGACAGGCTGAAACTCGAAATCGTGGTTGTGGTAGGCGGCGCGCATCCCGGCGTCCCGGCACAGCTCGCCAAGCCGGTTCGCGTCTTCCACCCATCGATACCAGTCATCGGCATTACGGCGCATCTCCGGCGGCATCCACGCTATCGTCACGTAGTCGTGACCCACCTCGGCGGCCGCGTCGACGATGCCCTGCATGTTCGAGCGAAGGTCACCGCCCGAGGCATGTGCGCTCGGCGACACCAGTCCGTAGCGATCCAGCAGCGCCCTGATCTGCGCGGGGCTGTGATCAAAGTAGCCGGCAAACTCCACTTCCTGGTAGCCGATGCCGGCAACGGCCTGCAAGGTGGCCTCGACGTCTTCCGCCATCGACGCCCGCACCGTGTAGAGAAGAATTGCGAGCGTACGATCCAGGGCTCGCGAAAATTTG
>CAZFVT010000563.1:0-2311 GCA_964522355.1 uncultured Woeseiaceae bacterium
CGGGGCTGATGACGGATCCGCGGGAGGAGTTGAATCGCGAGACGATGATCCAGGTTCTGGCCGATCCGTAGTCCTGTGAGCGCAGCTCTCCTGTCAAATGCTCTGATCCTCCTTACGCTGGTCATTGGCGGAGTGATGGCAAACGCCAACCCCGACCTGTTCTACCGCGTCGGTCAGGAAGACGGATTTCTCGAGTGGGCCACGTTCTGGGCGTTTGTAATCGCCGCAATCCAGTATTTTCGCAACGCCCTTTCTGATCGACGCGAGCTGGGCGGCATTCCCTGGTTCGCCGCCGGACTGGGCCTGTTCTGCATCCTCGTCGCGCTGGAGGAGATCTCCTGGGGGCAGCGCCTTTTCGGCTATCGACCGCCAGACTACTTTCTCGAGCAGAACTATCAGCAGGAATTCAACCTGCACAACATCGCGTCGACGTCACTCCGCAAGATTCTCATGTTGCTGATTCTTGCGGGCTATGGCGTTGGACTGGCCGCGGCGAGTCTGATCCCTGCGGTCAGCGCCTCGTTGCGTCGCTGGTACATCGTAGCGTCGCCACCCGCCCTTATCCCCTCGTTCGCAGCCATGGCAATTGTTTATGCCTGGTATCCATGGGACTACACCGGAGAGTGGGTTGAGGTCGCCATGGGGCTGGCTTTCCTGAGCGCCGCGTTTCTATTGGCCAGGATACCTGAGGCTGGCGGCTACACGCGCCGGGTCGGAGCCGCGACGCTCGCATCCGTCGTCTTTGCCGCCGCAACCGGTTGGATTCAGGCCGCGGCTCGACCGTCGGACAGCGTGGCGCTGACGAATGCCGCGGCCGAGATTGATGCGCTCGTCGAGGACTTTGCCGGCCCAAAGCTGCACACCCGGTGCGGGATTCATAAACGTCTCTACACGTTCGTGCGTGATTATGGTCAAACCCATCTGCTTTTCGGCGAGTTTGCAGAACGGCTCCGGGCAGCCGGCGAATACGATCGCGCGAACTACCTGCTCGATCCCTGGAACTCCCCGTATTGGTTAAGGCACAAGTGCAGCGGTGATCGAGAGTCCGTTTTCGTCTATTCGTTCGGTCCCGATCGTCAGAGAGACTCTGATGAATGGCAGGTCATCGAAGACGACGTCGGCAAAGCACTGAAAGAGTAACGCCGAGCAGCGCTTCTGCATTATGTAACCTGTCTCTGATTGGCGACACTTGATTGTCCCTCGTGTGCTGATACCGTTTAGCGTATTAGACATTCGGTAAAAAACCGAAGAGCAGAGCAGGGATGGAAGGTCACATGCGTAAACCACAGAACTTTCGTAATTTCACTAAGGCGCTGGCGCTCTTTGCCGCCGCCGCCATCATTACCGGCTGCAGCGGCGGCGGTAACGGAGTCGATGGGGCCAACACCTTAGCGCCAGACCCGGTAATCCCGACGCCCGCAGAGCCCAGCACCGGCACCGTGGGCATCGTGCTGACCGATGCCGCGACCGATGACCTGTCGGCGATCAACCTGGACGTGACGGAAGCCATCCTGATCGGTGATCCAGGCCAGTTCACGATCTTCGAAGGCAACGCCACGATCAATCTGCTCGCCCTCGAGAACTACGGAAAGCCGATCGCTTTCGGCGAAGTTCCCGCCGGCTCCTACAGCAAGCTTCGGCTGAAAATCGAGAACGTCGAACTGGTCGATCTCGACGGTAACTCCTTCGAGGCCAAGCTTCCCGCCAACGGCAAGATCGACCTGCTCGATCAGAACGGCTTTGCCGTGTTCCCCGGTCGCACGCTGGTCGCCGAGATCGACATCGATGCCGACAAATCGATCAAGGTCATTGGCAACAACAATGGCTACAGAGTTCGGCCGGTCGTCAAGGTCAAGTTCATGGACGAAGGCGAGCTGCCGGACAAGCTGACGCGTCTCGAGGGTCGGGTCGACGAAATCATTGATCCGGCCACCGGCGCATTTGTGCTTTGTTCACTCGACGATGCCAGCAGCTGTCTCGACGTTGAAATTGCCGAGGATGGTTGCGTCCACGATGCGAATGGCGTGCCGACCACGGTGGACATGATCGCAGTTGACCAGGAAGTCGTCGTCATTGGACGCATTTTGCATGATGGCAGCGGAGACGATGACGCCGACTCGGACACCGACTCCGACACTGACTCAGATACGGATTCAGATACGGACTCGGACAGCGATTCGGACAGCGACTCCGATAGTGACGGCGATCGGCCCGATATCGACCTCGTCCTCGAAGCCATCGCCGTGCAGCTGGGTGACGCGACTCAGACGCGCGGGACCGTCAACAGCAAACCGGGGGACGACGGAACGTT
>CAZFVT010000564.1:0-2306 GCA_964522355.1 uncultured Woeseiaceae bacterium
GTAGTGGTGCCTAGCTGGATTGCTCGGTGACGTTTACGAACATCGTCAGGCTTTGACCGGGGCGCAGCACCGACTTTGCATCGATGCTGTTCCAGCGCAACAGGTCGTTGACGGTGACCCGGAAGCGGTTCGCGATCAGGTAGAGCGAGTCGCCCTTGCGGACGGTGTAGCGCAGCTTGCGGGTCAGATTCTTGCCCTGGGGCACGCCGGCGGGAACGGCGTCGGTCCAGACCACCAGTTTCTGGCCGATCGAGAGGGTGTCTCGCGGCGCCATGGCGTTCCATTTCGCCAGCTCGCGAGTGCCTACGCCGTATCGCTGGCCGATGGACCAGAAGCTTTCGCCGGAGGTGACGACGTGTTCGACCTTGTTACCGCTGCGGCTGGTGCCCTGGATCTTGTCGCGTCGCGCGTCGGCACTCTGCACATAGGCGGTGAGCGGCTCGGTTGCCATCGGGATCATCAGATGGTGACCCGCTCGAATAACGTTGCCCCGCAGGTTGTTGGCGGAGCGCAGCTCGCGCACGGTCGTGTTGTAACGTTCGGCAATCTCAGAGAGCGTCTGACCGTTAGCCACTTTGTGGCGCTTCCAGCGCACCCACTGATCCTGGGGCACGTTCGCCAACGCCTGCTGGAACGACACGGCACGGTCGCTGGGCAGCACAATCCGGTGCGGGCCGTCCGGGTCCGTAGCCCATTGGTTCAGGCCGGGGTTGAAGCCGTACAGGGTGTCGAGGTCGATGCCGGCGAGCTCTGCGGCCAGGGCCAGGTCAATCTGGCCGGCGGTCTCCACAACCTCGAACTGCGGCTCATCAATGATCGAGGGCAGTTCAAGGCCGTATTTTTCCGGCTCCCTGACGAGTTCGACGAGCGCGAGCAGCCGCGGCACGTAGGAGCGGGTCTCGCGGGGTACGGAGATATTCCAGAAATCCGTCGGCTTGCCGGCTGCCTTGTTGCGCCGCACGCCGCGCAACACATTACCCTCGCCGGAGTTGTAGGAGGCAATGGCCAGCATCCAGTCGCCGTCCATCATTTTGTGCAGCGCCGTCAGGTAGTCGAGCGCGCCGCGGGTCGAATCGAGAATGTCGCGGCGGCCGTCGTACCACCAGTTTTGCTCAATCTTAAATCGGCGGCCCGTGCCGGGAATGATTTGCCAGAGCCCCGCGGCGCGACCGTGTGAGTAGGCAAACGGGTCGAAGGCGCTTTCGACGATGGGTAGCAGCGCAAGCTCCATAGGCAACCGGCGACGTTCGAGCTCGTCGATGATGTGCGGCAGGAATCGCTGCGCCCGGGTGAAAACCCGGTCCATGTACTCCGGGTGACGAACAAACCAGCTGAGCTCGGCCTGGATGCGCGGGTTCATGCTCCAGGTCAGGGCGAAGTCGTCTCGCAGGCGCTCGAGCAGGTCGTTGTAGGGTTTGCCCGGCTCGATCGGAAACTCCCGGTAGTCTTCCAGGATGAGAGCCGTCAGTCCGTTGGAAGGTGCTTCTCCGGCGGCATTGATCGACGTCCCCAAGCTGCTAGCGACTGTATTGCTGCCGGCTCCAGCGCCGGCCGTTGCCGCGGCGCCGACGGCTGCGTCGCCTTCCGGGGCGCTACCGTCCGGCGCTTCGGCCGCCTGCAATATCGGAGTTGCCAACAAAACCGTGACCGCGGCGAGCGACTGCCAGCGATTCGTCAGGCCTACTGTCTGCTTTATGGTGGGCATCGGGTTATCCTACGCAGCATCGGATGACATGCAAGCAACGGGACGGGGCAAAAACGACACGATGGAGCAAACTGTGAAATCGATCGACTCTGCCGGGGAATTTGCGGCGACACAGGAGTGGCTAGGATCCCCCGTCGGCCAGGCACTGCTCGCCCAGGAGTCGCGGCTGGTGGAGGAGGCCTTGAGCGGGCTCTTCGGCCAGGAGTGCCTGCAGCTCGGACTGTGGGGCGAGCCGCGGACCTTCCTGCAGTTTGCGCGGACGCAGCGAACGGCGAGTATCGCCAGCCCGCCCAACGCTACGGCAGATGCCATGCCAAGCGCGCTGGGTCGCTTTCACCGTCTGCCTATCGCGAACGACTCCATCGACATCGTTATCCTGCCGCACACGCTTGACTACTCCGCGCGGCAGCATGAAATCCTTCGAGAAGTGCACCGGGTTCTGCGTTCCGACGGGCATCTGATTGTCCTTGGCTTTATGCGTGGCGGGCTCTGGGGATTGCGCCGACTGGTACCGGGCGCCGGTATGCCGCCAGGCACCGGCAGCCTGGTCGGCGATTCGCAGCTCTCTGACTGGCTCCGCCTCCTGGATCTGAAGATTCAC
>CAZFVT010000565.1:0-2296 GCA_964522355.1 uncultured Woeseiaceae bacterium
GTCATCCTCGCCGGCTGGGCGACGAACTCGAAGTACGCGTTCCTTGGCGCCATGCGTTCCGCGGCGCAGATCGTTGCCTACGAGATCGCCATGGGCTTCGCGCTGGTCGGCGTACTGATGGCTGGCGGCAGCCTGAATCTCGGCGCGATTGTCGAAGCGCAGTCCGGCGGTTTCTCAAACTGGTTCCTGGTCTGGCTGTTCCCGCTGTTTCTCGTCTACTTCATTGCCGGCGTCGCGGAAACCAACCGTGCACCCTTTGATGTGGCGGAAGGTGAGTCTGAGATTGTTGCCGGTTTTCACGTCGAGTACTCGGGCGTTGCCTTCGCGGTGTTCTTCCTCGCCGAATACGCCAACATGATCCTGATCTCGGCGCTGACGGCAATTTTCTTCCTCGGCGGCTGGGCGTCACCGTTCGAAGGCTGGGCCTTCCTGGGCGACGGTAGCCTGCTTCGCGAGCCCAGTTTCTTCTGGCTCGCTGTGAAGATTTCGTTGTTCATGTTTGCCTTTTTCTGGTTTCGCGCAACGTTCCCTCGCTATCGCTACGACCAAATCATGCGGCTCGGATGGAAGGTGTTTATTCCGATCACCATTATTTGGATCGCAGTCGAAGGGTTTATGTCCTGGCTCAAGATTGGCCCCTGGTCGGCCTGAACGGTTCATGGAATGAATAGAGTAAAGAGCTACGTAAAAACTTTTGCGCTCTGGGAACTGCTCCAGGGCCTTAACGTGACGTTGAGGAATCTTTTCCGCACGCCGACGACCATTCGGTACCCGGAGGAGAAAACGCCTCAGTCATCGCGTTTTCGCGGCCTGCACGCGCTGCGTCGTTACCCCAACGGCGAAGAGCGTTGTATCGCCTGCAAGCTTTGCGAGGCGGTTTGTCCGGCGCTCGCAATCACGATCGAATCAGACGTCAGCGAAGACGGTACCCGGCGCACGACGCGCTACGACATCGATCTGTTCAAGTGCATTTACTGCGGTTTCTGCGAAGAAGCCTGCCCCGTGGATGCGATCGTGGAAACACGATTGCATGAATACCACATGGAAAAACCCGGCGAGAACATCATGACCAAGGACAAGCTCCTGGCGGTCGGCGATCGATTCGACGCGATGATCTCGGCGGACAAGGCGGCTGACGCCAGGTACCGATAGGAACGGAGAGGACGTGTTTCACGCCATATTGTTTTATGCGTTTGCGGCCATACTGATCGGCGCCGCGCTGGGCGTGATTCTTTCGCGTAACCCGGTGCATGCCGTAATGTTCCTGGTCCTGGCGTTCTTCCAAAGCGCCGTGCTGTGGCTTCTTGCGGAGGCCGAGTTCCTCGCCATCGTGCTGGTCCTTGTCTACGTCGGTGCCGTGATGGTGCTGTTCCTGTTCGTGGTCATGATGCTCGACATCAACGTTGAGGAAGTCCAGGGCAGCTTCACGAAGTATGCGCCGGTAGGCCTCCTGATCGCAGGCCTCATGGTCGTCGAGCTCGTTCAGATCATCTGGGTGCGCAGCCGGCCGGACGGGGCGACCATGGCCTTCGCCGAGACGCCGGAGGGCTATAGCAACACCGAGGCCCTGGGTTCGGTGCTCTACACCGAGCACGTCTATGCCTTCGAGATTGCCGCCGTCGTGCTGCTGCTGGCCATCGTCGCGGCTATAACGCTGACGATGCGTCGCCGGCCGGGTCTCAAGGTGCAGAACATCGCTCGTCAGGTTGCCACGCGCCGCGAGGATCGGGTTCGCATTGTCAGCATGGAGGCCGAGGAGAAACAATGATCGGTTTGCATCATTACCTGTCGATGTCTGCGATCCTGTTCGCGCTCGCCGTCGCCGGAATTTTCATCAACCGCCGCAATCTCATTCTGTTGCTGATGTGCATCGAGCTCATGCTGCTGGCGGTCAACTTCAATTTTGTCGCGTTCTCTCGCTACCTGGGCGATGAGACCGGGCAGGTCTTTGTGTTCTTTATTCTGACGGTGGCCGCAGCTGAGGCGGCAATCGGTCTGGCGATTCTTGTCGTTCTGTTCCGTAACCGCCGTTCGATAAACGTGCGCGAACTCGACTCGATGAAAGGCTAGGGCAGACGTGCACGGAATTCACCTGACAATTGTTTTGGCGCCGCTGGCAGCGGCGATCATTGCCGGCCTGTTCGGCAAGAAGATCGGTCGGGCCGGCGCGCACTGGGTCACGATCCTTGGGGTCGGTCTTTCCTGCCTGCTGTCCTTTGTAGTGCTCAAGCACCTGTTCTTCGACGGTGGCGAGGCGGAAAACTACAGTCTGTACACCTGGGCGGTCAGCGATGGC
>CAZFVT010000566.1:0-2293 GCA_964522355.1 uncultured Woeseiaceae bacterium
ACTGGCGATATTGGGCAGGACCACGTCCCGGCAACGCGTACCGATGTATTCCAGTCCGGAATCGTCTTCGAGATAGTCGCGCGCGACGACGGTAACAACGGCCGGCAGTTCGGCAATGAACTCATCCGAGTTGGCGTTGAACGATCGTTCCGTGGCGAACGGCACCGAGTCTTCGACAACGGGCTCACCGTTCAGGTAAACGGCGAACCAGTTATCACCCCAGACGTCGGCGTGAACGCGTACTTCTTCTGCGAGTCCCGGCTGCACGAAGAGCGCCGTACACAGCAGTGCGACGATGCCCGGCCTCATGGCGTCGGGTAGACCGCGGCCAGGCGATCGGCGCGGTAGATGGCCCAACCGGAATCATCCTGCTGCAGGCGCATCTCCCAGACTTTCTCCGCCGGGGTCGTGTGGGTGACTTCGATCAGCCGGGCCCAGCGCTGTGCTTCTCCCGGCGGGACGTTGACACCCTCTGCGTTGGTTTCCTGTGCGCCGACATTGATAAGAATGGTCTGCGAGTCTTCATTGCCTCCGCTGCCGCAGCCGGCAACCAACAGGACGATCACGAGAGCGGACGATAACGTGTTCAAGCGCATAGCATTTTTCCCTTTGTGCCCGGTCGCCGTTCCACGCTGGCGACCTGTAACAGTATGTATCCGAAACGTCGTTTATCGATAATTTACGGATTATACGCGCTATAATCGACAATATGCAGCGCCGGCTCTGGCCGCGCTGCGGTTGCGTTAACCCGGGGGGGACCATGCTCGCGACGACTTCCAAGTGCTTTACGGCCCTGCTGCTGGCTCTTTTGAGCAGTGCGCTCTTCGCGCAGGAGCCGTGGGAGGCGCAGCCGCTGCGGTTGATCAACGGCAACTTCCTCACCCTCGACGCCACCGACCGCGTGGTGGACGCCGTGCTCATTCACCGCGGCAGGATCGTTGCCGTCGGCGACGCTGCCAAGGCCGGAAGTGCCACCGAGATCGATCTCAGCGGACGCACGGTCATACCCGGGCTCTACGACTCACACATGCATTTTCTGCGGGCGACGCTCCGGCCCGGTCATGACCTGCGTGACATTGAGAACGTCGACTCGATTGCCGGGCTGCAGGCGGCTATACGGGCGCGGGCCACAGACGTTCCGGACGGTGAATGGATCACGGCGATCGGCGGCTGGGACCCGGTCCAGTTCCGCGGCGAGAATCGCTTTCCGACGCTCGAAGAACTCGATGCTGCAGCCCCCGCTCATCCTTTTCTGATCTTCCTGCGGGCAAGCGGGCCGGCGAAAGTGAACGCGCAGGGCCGCGATCTGCTCGTGGACGCCGGGCTCGACGTAGCCGAGGACGGCAGCATTCGCCAGGGCCTGCCGTCAATCATCGCCTTCGATTACCTGAAGCGTCAGCAAACGGATGCCGACCGGCGTCGCGGCGCGCTCGAATACATGCAGCACGCCAATAGTCTCGGCCTGACCAGCATTCGCGATGTGGCTGGAACCCTGCGGCCCGGTGCCCAGCTCTTCAGCCCGGATCGCGATTACGACACGATGCTCAAGCTGTGGCGCGACGGTGAGCTGACGATTCGGACGCGACTCTTGTTCATGAGCTGGGATGAAGAAATCGGCGACGGCAGCGGCAATTCAACGTTCGAACAGCGGCTGCGCAACTCCTTCATGGGCCACGGCGATGACATGCTCCGCGTCGCCGGCGTCGGCGAACACCTCGTCGCCGCTCCCGGACACCCGGCCTTCCGCCAGGCAACCCGGCTCGCAGCCCAGCGCGGCTGGACGGTCGAGGAACATTCCAGCTCCCCCGAAGATAACGAGCATCACATCTCCGCCTTCGAAGCGGCTCATGACGTCGCGCCGATCACGGACCTGCGCTGGTCTTTGACCCACGTTCAGGAAATCACGCCGGATATCGCGACTCGCCTTAAAGCGCTGGGCGGCGGTGTGACCGTCCAGGTTCATCGCTACCTGAACCGCGGCAATCTGCAGAGAAACACCGGCGGACCGCCGCTGCGCATGCTCGTGGATCTCGGTATCCCGGTGGGTGGCGGTACGGACAGCACGAACGCTCAGCCGATGAATCCGTGGATCTCGCTCTATTACATGGTGTCCGGCAAGGATGTTGGCGGCAACGTCGTCAACGACGGCCAGCAGCTGACGCGCCTGGAGGCGCTGCGCAGCTACACACTCGGCAGCGCCTGGTTCACCTTCGACGATGACGACATCGGCTCGATTGAGGTGGGCAAGTACGCGGATCTTGTCGTGCTAGGCGACGACTACCTGTCGGTTCCC
>CAZFVT010000567.1:0-2287 GCA_964522355.1 uncultured Woeseiaceae bacterium
CACCCACCGAGCTGCGATTCGGCAGTTCCTGGTTAACGCGCGCGACGAGGTAATCGTTTTGCGGCGTCAGGCCTTCTACACCCTCGTCGGACATGTACAGGAAGCCGACGTTGGTACGTTCCCCGACGCGTCCGGTGAGGCGCGCGCCGCCTTCGATCGGCACCGGCTCACCGCGGTTGAGACCGATTCGGCGACTGAAGAACAGTTCCACCTCACGGGCATTACCGACGGTGAACTGCCCGGCGTTCTCGAGGAAGAAGGGCCGCTTTTCCGGCAGGAAGATGCTGAATCGGTCGAGGTTGATGACCGCGTCGTCGACCTCGACCTGGGCAAAGTCCGTGTTGTACGTAAGATCGAGCGTCAGGCTCGGTGTTACGGAGTATTTGAGATCGACACCGAATTCCTGGTCGTCCACGGTGCCGTCCAGCGCCCCGCCGCGTTCCCAGCTGCTCAGCACATAGGGCGTGATCTGCAGGTTTTTCTTCGGCGGCGGCGATACGTCGGTCAGCGTGCCGGCTTCGGAGATGCGGTTGATGTTGCGCTGCCGGTTCAGCGGCGCCCAGTAGGTGATCTCGTTGTTGCTGCGGATGTTGCGCTGGAAGTTGATGCCCCAGTCCTGCACCTCGGCGTTGGTATAACGCAGTGTGGTGAAGGGAATGTACATCTCGGCGCTCCAGCCGTACTCCGTGATCTGGGCAGCAACGTCCCAGCTGCCGTCCCAGTTCAGGTTAAAGCCGCCGCCGCCGGAGCCGAAGTTGCCGGTAGAGCCTTCCTTAATGATCTGCGCGTCGTACTGGATGCCGGCAGGGTTGGTGCCAAACAGGTAGGCATTCTGCCGATCGAGCAGGCCGTCGATGACGACCTGGAAGCTGTCAGTCTGGTCCAGCGCCGAATCGCGTCGCGCGTCGGCGACGATAATCGTCTCCGGGTTATCGTCGTAGGCGATCAGGCCGATCCAGACCGCGGTGTCGGTATAGCCGACGAACACTTCGGTATTGCGGGTCGACGGCTGTCCCTCACTGGGCTGGGTCTGGGTGAAACCGGATGCGGGGATAACGCCTTCCCAGCCCGGGTCACCGCTGACCAACCCGTCGAGCGTTGGGCGGTTCTCGAGCTGGAAGGACTGCATGCTGGGTCTTGGCCGGTCGTCAGGCGCTACCCAGTCAGGATCGCCGACCTGCTGGGCAAGTGACAACTGCGGAGCAGTCAAACAGGCGAAGACGAGCGCGCCTGGCGGCAACGCCCTGATTAAACTACAAATTTTCAATCGAATCCCCCGATTCTGATATAAGTTGGGGGGACTTTTCTCCACCCCGAAAACCTGCGTGCAAGTGTAAGGCGATATGGACACGATTCAACCATGCCCGTTCCGCCGCGCTATCGTGGTTGCTACTGTCCGTTACGTAGAGCGTTCACGCGACTTCGAGGCGATCGTGGTAGGCGAAGAGAGCCGCTGAGCCGCCGGTGTGCACGAAGACAATCGTCTCGTCGGCACCGATTTCGCCCTTGGCGATCAGGTCCAGCATGCCGGCCAGGCCCTTGCCGCTGTAGACGGGGTCGAACAACAAGCCCTCGAGGCGCGCCAGCAGCAGCACGGCATCATTCATGCCCTTGGTCGGGACGCCGTAGCCATCGCCCACGTAGTCGCAGTTGGCCACCACGTCCTCGCGCTGAATGATGCCCGGCGCACCGACGAATTCGGCGGTCTCGACGGCCAGTTTGAAGACTTTCTCCTCCTGGACATCGCGCGGCGCGTTGACGCCGATGCCGAGCACCGGGATGCCGCTGTTGCTGGCCTTGGCGCCGACCAGCAGGCCCGCCTGGGTGCCGGCGCTGCCGGTTGCATGGACGATGCGATCGAAAACGACACCCTGCTCGTTGGCCTGCTCGATAATCTCCAGCGTGCAGCCCACGTAGCCCAGCGCGCCGATCGGGTTCGAGCCGCCGCCTGGAATGATGTAGGGCGTTTCCCCCGCCGCGCGTAGCTCTTCAGCCACTTTCTCCATTTCCGCATCCATGTCGGAGCCCTTTTCGACCTCGCGGATGTTGGCGCCGAACATGTGATCGAGGAACACGTTGCCGGAGTGCATGTAGGAGTCCGTAGCGTCGGTTACCCGCTTCTCGAAAACGAGCTCCGAGCGCATGCCCAGTTTGCAGGCTGCAGCCGCGGTCTGACGCGCATGGTTCGACTGCACTGCGCCCTGGGTGATGATCACCGTTGCGTTGTGGTTCACAGCGTCGGCCATCAGGAATTCCAGCTTGCGCGTCTTGTTGCCGCCGGTACCCA
>CAZFVT010000568.1:0-1634 GCA_964522355.1 uncultured Woeseiaceae bacterium
GCGGCAGCATGGATAACGCGATCGTGCTCGACGATTTCCGGATTCTCAATGAAGACGGCTTGCGCTACACCAACGAGTTCGTCATCCACAAGATTCTCGATGCGATTGGCGACGCCTACCTGTTGGGCAAGATCCTGATTGGCCGGCTGGATGCCTTCAAGTCTGGTCACGACCTGAACAACAAGCTGATGCGGGCAATGCTCGCGGACGAGAGCAGCTACGAGGAAGTGACGTTCGACGACGCCCGCAAGTCACCGATCTCTTACGCAACCCCGGCCTACGCCTGACCCTGCCTAACCGCTGACCCGAACCCGGAGCCGCGTGGCCTTGTGACCCTGCGCATTTGCGGCGGCCAACAGTCGTTCGCTTTCAAAGCGTAGCCGGGCCGCCCAGGACGAGCTGCGGCAAACAACGACCAGATCCCCGTCATCGCGCAAATTCGCCGCAATAATCTCCGCGGCGTCCATATCTACCAGGGCGTCCTGCAGAATCGCGGTTAAATCGTCCATTTCTTGAGCGCGATGGACTAATTTATCCAGGCCGGTTTCCGCGTCCGCATTCAGCAGCTTATCGAGTCTTTTCAGGGTCATTCGAATGTGATCTGGTCCGCAGTTTTGTCCAGGGCCGGGTGACCTGAATCATGGTTCGACGGACCGAATCTTGTAATAAAAACCGGCATTATGCATATTGGCAATCCGATAAGGGCAAACCCGCCGAAAGGCGGCGACGCAAAGCTACCGATCTAAGGGCCTTGATGGCCTAGGATAGCGGGGTTACCGAGATGATCGACGCGGATAAACCGACAACGAGAATGAAGCGCCGTTTCCGGCAGCTGGTTTGTCCAATAAACCGAATTAGCGCGATTCCGCAGGCGCCGGTCGCATGCAACCGTTAGGGCGTAAGTCTATGAATGTAGTGTTTTTTGGCAAGGGTTTCGGTAAACCCCGTCAGGTCAATTTGACTGGGTGGACCTTTGCCGCCAGCGCCTTGCTGTTCGTCGGCTTTTTCGGCGGCAGCGCATTCATGGGCGGCTACTTTTACTCCAGCATGACCGGTTCCGGGGTCAGCGTTACCGATGCGCGCGAGATGACGGCCCAGCTCGAGGAAGAACGCAAGGCCATCGACGGCATTCGTCGCCAGGCTGAAGACAAGCTTGACGCGCTCGCAATTCGAATCGGGCAAATGAACGCACGCGTGATCCGGCTCGACGCGCTGGGTAGACGGCTCACGGAAATGGCGGATATCGACGCCGATGAATTCGATTTTGACAGTGAACCGGCATTAGGCGGGCCGGAAGAGCCGACCATCAACGGCGGCTCCGCCGCGGTGCCGGCCGTGCTGACCGCGATGGCAGACCTCGGCAACCAGCTGGACAGTCGCGAAGCACAGCTCACGGTCCTCGAGAACGTGATCATGAACCAGAACCTGAAGGAACGCGTCTACCCTCAGGGTCGTCCGGTTCGATCTGGCTGGATGTCGTCCTACTACGGGAAGAGAACCGATCCCTTTACCGGCAAACAGGCCATGCATCGCGGCATCGACTTCGCCGGTAAGCTGGGCGCCGAAATTCACGCGGTTGCCGACGGCATCGTGACCTGGTCATCGCCGCGCTACGGATACGGCGAGATGGTCGA
>CAZFVT010000568.1:1644-2284 GCA_964522355.1 uncultured Woeseiaceae bacterium
CCACGGCAATGGTTATGCCACGCGCTACGCCCACAACTCCGAAAACCTCGTCGAGGTTGGCCAGGAAGTTCGCAAGGGCGACATCGTCGCGCTGATGGGCGAAACCGGCCGCGCCACCGGCCCGAACCTGCACTTCGAGGTTCTGCATCGCGGGCAACGCGTCAACCCCTATAACTTCATCCAAGACGGCGAATAGTCGCGAGGACGCCTCTCGGCGCCTCGGCACCGTCCAATCGGTGCTGCCAGCCAGCCTTTGAATGCGGGAATTCGCCCCCATTTCCCCCAATTATTAGCACCCTGGGCTGCAGACAAAGAACTACTGCACCCGTAAAATAGCCGCTTTTTGGCGGTCCCGGGCGGGCCGCTCAGGCGTTACAGGATTCTTCCGTGGCCAATTTTCTTACTCGACTCTTCGGCAGCCGCAACCAGCGCCTGCTCCGGCAAATGGGCCGGGTCGTCAAAAAAATCAACGACCTCGAAGAGGGCATGCAGGCTCTGAGTGACGAGGAGCTCGGGGCAAAAACGCAGGAATTCCGCGAGCGCCTCGAGGGTTCTGAAACACTCGATGATCTCCTGCCCGAAGCCTTCGCGGTAGCCCGCGAGGCGGCTCGCCGGACACTTGGCATGCGGCCGTTCGACG
>CAZFVT010000569.1:0-2281 GCA_964522355.1 uncultured Woeseiaceae bacterium
CTGCGCCAGAAGGGCCTCACGACGTCGGATGCTCTCGGGGTCCTCGTGATAGCAACGCTCCATTTCCCGAGCCGGGCCGCGACGTTTCGGCAGCTCGATGACCGTCAGGTCGTATTCGAGCTGCTGGCGAATAATCTGAACACGATCACCCGCCTGGAGTCTTGCGCCCGGCTTAACACGCTCTCCGTTAAGCCGTATGTGACCACCGCGGACGGCGGCCGTCGCCAGGGCTCGCGTCTTGAAAAAGCGACAGAACCACAGCCATTTGTCCAGCCGCAGTTTGGACTCATTGACTTCGCTCATGCGGGGAGTTTGCCAGATACCTCACTGATATACTGACGCCAGTCTTTAACCGGAGATCGCCCGTGGACACCGCTCGCCTCGACTCACTCGCCCAACAGACAGCCGCGCTGAAAGAACAGGGTCTGTTCAAGGCGGAGCGGCTCATCGACGGCCCGCAACAGGCCAGCATCGGCGTCCAGACGGAGGAAGGCCGGCTCGAGGTCATCAACCTTTGTGCGAACAACTACCTCGGGCTCGCGAACCATCCGAAGATTATCGAAGCCGCTCACGCAGCACTCGATAACTACGGTTTCGGCATGGCCTCCGTGCGATTTATCTGCGGGACGCAGACCATCCACAAGGAACTCGAGGCACGTATCTCGGCGTTCCTCGGAACCGAGGACACGATCCTCTACCCTTCCTGTTTTGACGCTAATGGCGGCCTGTTCGAGACCATCCTTGGGCCCGAGGACGCCGTGATTTCTGACCGGCTGAATCACGCCAGCATCATCGACGGGATACGCCTGTCGAAGGCGCAACGCTACCGGTATCAGAACAATGACATGGACGATCTCGAGAGCAAACTGGTCGAGGCTGCCTCCTGCGACGCGAAACTCATCGTCACCGACGGCGTATTCTCCATGGACGGCACGATTGCCGATCTCGCAGGTATCTGCGACCTTGCGGAACGCCATGGCGCACTGTCCATGATCGATGACTGTCACGCCACCGGGTTTCTCGGCGCGACCGGCCGCGGGACCCACGAGTATCGGGATGTCGTCGGCCGCATTGACATCATCACCGGCACGCTGGGCAAGGCGCTCGGCGGCGCCTCCGGCGGCTTCACATCGGGGAGCAGGGAAATCGTTGACTGGCTCCGACAGCGGTCGAGGCCCTACCTGTTTTCCAACTCGGTCGCGCCCGCAATTGCGGCAACTTCTATCGCGGTGCTTGATCTTCTGGAAGAGGATTCGAGCCTGCGCGAGGCCGTGATCGACAACGCAAACTACTTTCGCCAACAGATGTCCTCACTCGGCTTTGACCTGAAACCGGGAGAACACCCGATCGTTCCGGTGATGCTCGGGGATGCCAGGCTCGCGACGCAAATGGCCGATCGACTCCTTGATCACGGCGTCTATGTCATAGGCTTTTCCTTCCCGGTTGTGCCCGAGGGAGAAGCTCGAATCCGCACGCAGATGTCGGCCGCGCTCAGTCGAGAGCATCTCGACAAAGCCATCGATGCATTCGACGCCGTCGGCCGCGAACTGGGGGTGATCTGATCATGCGTGCGCTGGTCAAGGCAAAGTCGGAGCGCGGTATCTGGATGCAGGAAGTTGCGACGCCTGAGATTGGCCACAACGACGTACTGATTCGCGTCCATCGGACGGCGATTTGAGGTACCGACATACACATCTACCAGTGGGACGACTGGGCGAAGTCGACGATTCCGGTGCCGATGACGGTAGGCCACGAGTTCAGCGGCGAAATTGTCGATGTGGGCATTGAGGTCAGAGGGTTCTCAACCGGCGATCGGGTGTCTGCCGAGGGTCATGTGACCTGCGGCGTGTGCCGCAATTGCCGTGCAGGTCGCAGGCACCTGTGCGCGAACACCGAAGGCATCGGCGTCAATCGCGCCGGAGCCTTTGCAGAATACGTATCCGTACCCGCCTTCAACGTTTTCAAGCTGCCCGACGTCATCACGGACGACCTGGCCTCAATACTCGACCCTTTGGGCAATGCTACGCATACCGCGTTGTCCTTTGACATGATTGGCGAAGACGTTCTGATCACCGGTGCCGGCCCAATTGGCATCATGGCTGTCGCCATCGCCAAATTCTGCGGCGCCCGACACGTCGTCATCACCGACGTCAACGACTACCGGCTTACCCTCGCCCGCAAAATGGGGGCTACGGTGGCACTGAATGTTGCCTCCGGATCGATCGACGCAACGATGAAGGAGCTCGGAATGACGGAGGGTTTTGACGTCGGAATGGAAATG
>CAZFVT010000570.1:0-2280 GCA_964522355.1 uncultured Woeseiaceae bacterium
CCGCCTCCGTCGCCGCAAGGCTGGTATCGACGAGCGTCCCTTCCTGCTCAGCGACTTCCAGCTCGCGCTTTCTCATCAGGGCCCACTGCTTCCGACGCTCGATGTCGACGACCGAGTAGGTCTGCCACTCCGCCGGCTTCTTGCTCTGACCCTTATGGCGCCCGCAGAACCCACCGACTGTTGCCGCCGCCTCGCACGGTTGGCCGTCGACGCGCACGCCCTGACACAGAAGCTTTTCCCGCGCCGGCTCGTTTTTGCGCGGACGCCCACGCGGCCGCTTTGGCGCAGCCTTCTTGCTCGAATTTCGTTTGGTCTTTTTCCGGACCTTTTTCTCGGCCGATTTTTTTTTCCGAGTAGCAGCTTTTTTCTTGGCAACCTTCTTGCGCGGCGGCGCTCCTTTTTTCTTCGCCATTCAGATTGCCTCTCGGACTTAAGCCGCTGATTCGCCTGTGAGAATCAGGAAGCCCCGAAGGCCAGGGCAGTTCGTTTGTTGCCGCATTTTTTCGGCGAGTAACCCCCTGATTTTTAAGGCCCCAAAAATTGCGATATTTTGCGGCTGCGCACCCGTGCCCCTACCCCCTCCGGGAAGGACCCGTTTTTTTCCTCGGTTTGGCGCCTGATCGTTTCTCTGCGGCGGCCGGGGATGGCTCTTTCAATGGCTGGTGAACCTGTGCTTCCAGCCTTTCGATCCGGTCCTCGAGTGCCCGAATACGCTGCATCGCATGATTGATCATTGTTACCTCACCAGTTCTTTCGAGACCCTGAAGCGCAGCTCTCGCTTCAACTCAATTGGCAGCCGCTCTTTGACGACCTGTTCACGCTGGACGCGCAGTGCGTCAGTTGCTGCTTCGTTGGCAATACCTGGTCCATACATCGCCTCAATGTGGGGACTCTTGCCCGCCCACCGCCCCGACTGGATCCTCTTACCAGCTCGCCCCGCTGCACTCTGCTTGACCACCAATACAGAACCATTCGGCATGCGAGCTACGAACGCCCCAAGGAATCGACGGCGTTTGCCGTACGGACTTGCCAAGACGCCGCGACGCTGTCTTTGCCAAACGTCTGGGGTCGATGGTCGAGCCTTGTAATGAATTAGGTTCAGCGGACGCCCCTTGATCCGCAGTACGGCGAACAGAGATTGCTTGGTCGCTCGCTTGGATAAGGCGATTCGTCGCTTAACAGTTCCGACTTTCAACCCAGCGGCGTCTGCGATATCCCTGCCAGTCCGTGTACGCACCGTACGCGCCGTCCTATTGATCGCCGCAGCCGCGGCGTTGGGCACGACCGACCTATCGATCCTGTCCAGTTTCTTGAGGAGGCTCTCAATGTTCTGTACGTTGGACATGTGGACACCATAGATACAGTGCTAGGCTCGCTCGGGTTCCTCGGCTTCCTCATTGCGGTGGCTGTAGCCGTGACCTTCGCAATACTGCTCGCCTACGCGTTTATCGGAGTGACCAATGTCCTATCTACGAAGAGCTGCGTGCACTGCGCTCAACGCATAAACAACGCAGCGCGCGTCTGTCCGTTCTGCAGACTCGATCCTGGCGATTGATTCAGGCTCGACGTACCCGCCCGATCAAGACCTCTTCCCACTCACCCTGTGTATCACCCGAGACCGCACGAACGGTTGCGAGATACTTTGATCCGCGGTCGATGCTTGCTTCGTTTGGCAGTGATGCTTCGTAGGTTCCTGCACCAACATGCGGCATGGTGATAGGCAAGCTCACATTCCCAACATCTGCACCGCTCGCGTCGACGAGCGCGACCAGTTCTACAGTGGCTCCGGTAATCGCATTCCCGTCCTGATCGGATAGGTTGCTCAACCGGACGATATGGTCATTGCCGAGATAGAATATCGAGTGTTTTTTGGCCATCAGAAGACAGTCACGTGTCGTTCGGGTCCATATCCAAATCCCCCGATTGAGTAGGCAGAACCGCGAGATCACCGTCCATCAGCGCCTTAACCAGCAGACCGGAAACGGTGAAGTAGAGAATCGTTCCTGGCTCCGTGATCGCTGCCACAACCCCGGGTGAGTCGGCGCCCACAGATCCCTGGACCGGCAGCACTTCGACTACTTCGTACGACAGCAACGGCAAATCTGGCTGCACGGCCGCGATAACAGACTTCACGTCTTCAATGTCGCCAGCAATGGCTGGTGCGGCCGATTCCACTGACGCGTCAAGGCCGAGAACACTATCGACTGACCCGCCAACGCTCGGACTACCCGCGAATACGGCGACCGCGATCTGTCGCTGACCCGCCAAACCGACCGTACT
>CAZFVT010000571.1:0-2278 GCA_964522355.1 uncultured Woeseiaceae bacterium
ATCGACCAGCGCCTCATCGACCCGGCATTGCCTGCCGCCGACCAGGCACGGTTTTGGCGCGAGCGGGTGCGCTTGATGGATTCGCTGCTGCAACTTCGCTACGCACAGGCACAGCGCTTGTCCTTCTAGAGCCCGACCCCGTAGTACACGTAATTTGTCGCGCAGCCCGTTCGCGCGACGCCAGATCAGGAGTAACTCAGCATGAAAATCAGACACCTAAGCGCCATCACTGCTGCGCTCGCTATGACGACCAGTCCGGCGTTTGCCCAGCAAGCGCAGGAACCGGCGCAGGTCATCGACGTCGAGGTCGAGATGCGTCGTGCGGAGTCGCAGCTGGCGGAAGCGGCGAATCGCGTCGCGGAGCTAAGCATGCAACGACTGCCGGAGCTTGCGGTGGGCGGCCTCTCAGGCGTTCAGCATGGTCGGCCACTGCTGGGTATCACCCTGTCTAACGCCGCCGGTGAGGAGTCCGTCGACGGCGTGATGATCATGGGTATCTCCCCGGGCGGTGCGGCCGATGAGGCGGGACTGCGCACCGGGGACGTGATTACGGCCATCAATGACAGCGAACTTGCTGCCGACAATGCCCGGACGGCGAATGAAAAACTGCTCACGGAGCTCTATGCATCAGGCGCCGGTGTGCCCGTAGAACTCGCGTATGCGCGGGACGGCGAGAGCACTACGGTGACGGTGACGCCGCGGGCGTTCAACAACCGGACCCTGTCGATTCGTGACATGCCATCCACGGTGAGCTTCGCCATGCCGAGCCGATTGCACGCGTCACCGGCGAACCGCTTTGTGTTCCTTGGCGGCACGGGCGGCTTGGGTGACATGGAGATGGTGAGCCTGACGCCAAAGCTCGGTGAGTACTTCGGCGTAAGTGAAGGCCTGCTGGTGGTTCGCGCGCCCGAGAAGGCCGAGGTCTATCAGCTTGAAGATGGCGACGTCATCCTGGATATCGACGGGCGAGCGCCACAGTCCGTGCCTCATGCAGTACGGATCCTGGCATCCTACCAGGGCGGTGAGACCTTAAAGCTTCGCATCATGCGCGAACAGCGACCGCGCACGCTTGAGATCGCCGTGCCGGAAACGACGCCCGGCACCATGGCTCTGCCCACCGGGCCCGCTCTGCGGAGCGGCGGCGGAGCCGACCGGCAGTTCGAACGCGACTAGCTGTCGCGCCCGAAAGGGGCAGAACGCAGCCGGTCACGCCGATCCGGCTCTGCTACCATTCGCGCGCCATGCGCCTATCCGATTTTGACTATGAGCTGCCTGAGAGCCTGATTGCCAGCCGGCCACCCGAAGAGCGTCGCGACAGCCGCCTGCTGGTCGTCGACGGCGACCGGCTGACGGACAGCCAGTTCGCGGTTCTCCCGGAATGGCTTCGCGCAGGTGATCTCCTCGTGCTCAACGACACGCGCGTTGTCAAAGCGAGGCTGCGAGGGCGAAAGGCGACCGGCGGCAAAATCGAAGTCCTGATCGAGCGGCTGCTCGAACCGGAACGCGCGCTCGCGCACGTGCGTGCCAGCAAGTCGCCGTCCGCAGGCGTTCGGCTGGAGTTCGAGGACGACGTGTTCGCCACCGTGCTCGGACGTGAAGGCAACCTATTCTTATTGGAGTTCAGTGCGGACGCGTCGCAGATTATGGCGTCGCAGGGTGAGGTGCCGCTGCCCCCTTACATTGATCGGCGCGCTGAGGAATTCGACGAGCAGCGATACCAGACGGTTTATGCCAGTGAGCCCGGTGCGGTTGCCGCGCCTACCGCCGGATTGCATTTTGACGAGCCGATGCTTGCTGAGCTTGAGAGCAGAGGCGTCGGGCATTGCTTCGTCACCCTGCACGTGGGGGCCGGCACGTTTCAAACCCTGAAGCACGAGAATGTCAACGACAACAGCCTGCACTCGGAACGCATCGTGGTTTCTGATGAGACCGCCCGGCAGGTCCGCGAGGCTCGTGCGTCGGGCGGACGGGTGGTTGCTGTCGGTACGACGTCGGTTCGGTCACTGGAGTCTGCAAGCCGCAACGGTGAGATTGATGCGTTTCAGGGTGAGTCGGATCTTTTTATTCGCCCGGGGTACCGCTTCCGCAGCGTTGACGCACTGATAACGAATTTTCACCTGCCACGATCGTCGCTGCTGATGCTGGTCTCGGCGCTGGCAGGGCGTGAACGCATGCTTCACGCCTACCGGCATGCCGTGAGCTCCGGATACCGGTTTTTCAGCTACGGTGACGCGATGCTAATCGTTCCTGACGGTGATTCTTCATGAAGCTGGTTATC
>CAZFVT010000572.1:0-2272 GCA_964522355.1 uncultured Woeseiaceae bacterium
GGGCAAGCCGCAGGTGGCCTATCGCGAGTCCATTACGCAGATGGTCGAAGACAGCTACACCCACAAGAAGCAGACCGGTGGTGCCGGCCAGTTCGCAAAAATGGACTACCGCATCGAGCCTGGCGAGAAGAACTCGGGCTACACGTTCGAATCGCTGGTTACCGGCGGCAACGTACCCCGCGAGTACTGGGGTGCCATCGAGAAGGCATTCGGCGACAGCCTGTCGGAAGGCACGCTTGCCGGCTTCCCGATGCTGGACGTCAGCTTCAAGTTGCTGGACGGTGGTTTCCACGCGGTCGACTCCTCGGCCATGGCGTTTGAAACGGCAACGAGGGCAGCCTTCCGGCAGTCGATTCCGAAGGCTTCACCGCAGCTGCTTGAGCCGATCATGAAGATCGACGTCTTCACGCCGGAAGATCACGTCGGTGACGTTATTGGTGACCTCAACCGTCGCCGCGGCATGATCAAGTCGCAGGACACGGGCATGACCGGCACGCGCGTCAAGGCGGAAGCACCGCTGGCCGAGATGTTCGGCTACATCGGCGACCTGCGCACCATGACCTCGGGTCGTGGCCAGTTCTCCATGGAGTTCGACCACTACGCGCCCTGCCCGAACAACGTGGCCGAGGCGGTCATCAAGGAAACGCAGGAGCGCAAAGCCGCTGCGTAAGCCTCGAGGCACTTGTGAAGCAATGAAGAAGCCGGGCCTCGTGCCCGGCTTTTTCATGTCACGTAGCCTGTGGCTTGAGACGCACCGAGCCCCTCGAGCTGCACGGTCGCTGGCGCAAGCGCAATCAAAGCCCGTAGGTCGTCGGCGAGCCTGAGTTCAAGATCATCAGGGTGGATTGCCACTCTCGCCGCGCCGACACGTTCAGCAAATCGCAGATTCGCCGCGTTGCTTGCTCGCAGAAACGCGGCGCGGAAGGCCGTGTCCGCTTCGAAACCAAGAACCGGCAGTTGGAAGAATATCCCCTCACCGGCGTCGTACACTCCGCGCAGGGTCTCCACGAATCGAAAGCCCCCCTGTCTGGCCAGTCGCGTCGGACTGACCGGGCCCAGAGCCCATGCAGGTGGCACGTACAGAACAGGTTCGGGCAGATCGTTCTGCCTGAACCAGTGCCGGGAACGCCGAACCAGCACGTCGACACCCAGGGAATCCAGCGTGTAATGCTCGGCGACGCGGCGCGAGATGAGCACGCTGTGGGCCAGGTGCCGGATGTTTCTGATCCGCCGAATCCGATGGCTCCAGCCATGGGCGGCCAGCTGATGGCCGCGGTCGGCGTAGGTTCGCAGCCGCCCAAGCTCTTCTGCCGACCAGTCCCGGCCGGGAACGACAAGCAGAGTGGCTGGAGGCCATCCACTCCGGGACATCACACGAACAATCTCGTCCACTTTGGACAAGGTTTCGGGCATCACGTCGTGGATGGAGGCAAGAAAGCTGGTCATCGTGCAAGCGCCGCATCACCGGCGCTCCCTCTCAGACGCTGAATCCAGCTATTGGCGTTCCAGTCATTGAGACGGCGCGCGGCCAGGTGACCCTGCTCTGCCCGGGCGGCACGCATTTCAACCGACATCGCCCGGACACGGTCGACGCAGTCAACAACACGTTCGCCTGCACGAACGGTGAACACGCCGCTGTCGAGCTCCGGCCATTCGGCGATTCCGCAGGCGCCGGATACGATGACCGGGCGCGCGCGAGCCAGACCTTCGAGCGCGACCGTGCCGAAGGACTCCACCTTCGACGGCAAGAGCAGAATGTCGTTGGCGTCAATGGTGTCGGCCAGTCGTGTCCTGGGCACCCAGCCCAGATAATGAAGGTTCGGCAACTCGGCCGCCGCCGTTTCTACCTCGGCGCGAAGCGGGCCATCGCCTGCAATACTCACCGTCAGCTCCGGGCGCTGCCGGGCAACATCGATGACCAGAGACACATTCTTCTCCGCCGCCAGGCGGCCGGCGAACAGAACCCTCCGCGCACCAGGAGACGCCGGTGTCAGCTCGCGACGGAGGAAATCGGAAGACACCGAGGTGCCCATAAGTGACACGTTCTTGGCCCCAAGGCGAGAAGCCAGGCTGACCATCTCCGGCGAATTCGCGAGCACGACCGAGGCATGCCGGAACAGGAGACGGTTGCAGGACTCGAGGTACCAATGGCATATACGGCCGAAAAAGTCGGACCAGTAGATTCCCGCCAATGCCTCAAAATGGGTGTGGAAACCTACGATCAGCGGCACTTTCATTTTACGTGCATAAATCATCCCGAGCAGACCGTAGG
>CAZFVT010000573.1:0-2256 GCA_964522355.1 uncultured Woeseiaceae bacterium
GTAAGCGTAGTAGTCGAACGAGTATCGGTATCCCTGCCTGGGACTGAAGAAATTGTCGCGGCTGTCGTACTCGAACTGCAGGCCAAGGGCGGACGTCGTAACGCCCTGGGTCAGGCGATCACGAATCTCATCGACGATGTCGGGGGGCAGCGGCAGGTCGTCCACAAAGCCGAGATTCGAGGGCGCCAGATCCGCTGAGACAAAACGCTGGGCGATACCGATATAGGCGCGGGAATTGCCAAGTCGCGATTTCAGCGACTGAACGACGGCAAACGCCTGAGTGTTCAGGGATATCGGCCGGTCGAACTCCAATTCACCGAAGCCGAAGAAGTCGAGGTCGACATCGCCGTAACCACCGCCGCCCTGGTAGCGGAGCTTTCCTTCTCGGAAGAAACCAAGATAGCCGCCACCCACCAGCCAGGACTCGTTGCCGGTGTAGGCGGCGCCGACGGCGCTGACGCTGGGGGGCAACAGGTACTTGCCCGCATCTTCCGATTCCCGCATGGCTTCCTTGCGCGCCGCGGCGTCTTCCTCTGACTCATGGAAAAAGAGTCCGAACATGCCGAGACCGCCGTCTACCGCCGGGTCGGTGATGATGACCGGTACCGGGAGAAAGCCAAACGCGTTCTCCGCGAGGTACTCAGAGGCATCAAAACGTCCATCGAGTGGGTCGCGGAGCATCGAGCTGTTGTCTTCATCCGCAAGAGCAATGTCTGCTGCGAGCGTGAGACAGAGCAAGCACGAGGCAGAAGGCAGAACCTTCAGTGGCGTCAGCCAGGTTGGTCGTTGCCGCGCCGTCCTGATTCGGGCGTCATGCTGCTTCGACATCGAATTCGCTCGATACACTTGAAGAGACGTAGGTTACTCGGACCGTTTAGTGTTTAGTAGTTCGGAGGCAATCGCGCGAGTGCGATATACGGGAACAAGAGAGCGCTTAACGATCGTGTAGAGTTCGTTCGTGGGCCCGCTGGACTTGCCGTGCGCCACTCCGTAACGTTGCCGGATGCACCTGCTCTACTCGACCATTTCCTACGTCCTCCTGCCGTTCTACGCCCTTTACTGGTTGCTGCGCGGCATCTCGAATCGCAGCTATCTCGACCGCTATTCACAGCGTTTCGGTTTCGGCTTCCCACGACTCCCAGAGGGCAGTCTCTGGGTGCATGCGGTTTCGGTCGGCGAGGTTCAGGCAGCGGTACCCCTGGTCAGAGAGCTGCAGCGACGCTTTCCCGACAGGCAAGTGCTCATGACGACGGTCACACCGACCGGAGCGGCACATGTCCGCAAGGTTTTCGGGGACGGGGTTGCGCATAGCTATATTCCTTTCGAGACGCCGATCGCGGTTTCCAATTTCTTCAACGCGGCCAAGCCGGCGCTCGCGATGATCATGGAGACCGAGATCTGGCCGAACCTCTATCACGCCTGCGGCGAGAGAGGCATCCCGCTGGTGCTGGTTAGCGCCCGGATATCGCCGCGCTCGGTGCAGCGTTACCGACGCTTGCTACCGCTGTTTCGCGAAGCCCTGTCGCACGGAATCCTGATCGCTGCGCAGAGCCACTCGGACGCGGAGCGGTTTCTTTCGCTGGGAGCGAACCCTGCGCGCACCTGGATTACCGGCAACATCAAGTTCGACTTTGAATTGCCCGCCGACCTCGTGGAGAACGGGAAGGAGTTTCGGCAACGGCATTTCGGCGATCGCCCGGTGTGGATAGCGGCCAGTACACACGAAGGGGAAGAGTCGATGATTCTCGATGCGCATCGGCGCATTCTGGCGGAGATCCCGAACGCCCTGTTAATGCTCGTACCCCGACACCCGGAGCGATTTCCGCTTGTCGCTTCGCTGCTGGAGAAGCGTCGCTTCAGGTTTGAACGGCGGACCGTCGCGGGTCGGCTCGGCGATGACGTGTCGGTAATGCTCGGCGATACCATGGGCGAACTGACAATGTTCTATGCGGCGAGCGACGTGGCATTTCTTGGCGGCACGCTCGTGCCCGTTGGCGGCCACAACCTGCTGGAGCCCGGATCGCTGGGACTGCCCGTCGTGACCGGACCGCACCTCTTCAATACACAGGACATTGCCGACTGGTTCGTCGCCAACGGTGCCTCGACCATTGTCGAGGATCAGGATGCCCTGACCGAATCGGTCCTGGCTTTGCTGCGGGATCAGGATCGGGCAGCCGCCATGGGCATCAAGGGCCGCGAGGTCGTGCACACCAACAAGGGTGCGCTCCAGCGGCTCATGGTTCTTTTGACGCCGCT
>CAZFVT010000574.1:0-2250 GCA_964522355.1 uncultured Woeseiaceae bacterium
CTGGTCGCCAACATCGCTGAAGACAACCCGGAGCTTGAGATTCTCCGGACCCCCGATCCGGAAGCGGGTGACAAGCCGTTGGGCGCGCTTTCTGCCCTCGCCAATGACGTTGATGAAGACGCAGTCGTCGCGGCGGCCAGCCAAGTCAATACGACAGATCCCTGCCTGATCGTCTATACCTCCGGGTCAACCGGGCAGCCGAAAGGCGCACTCCTGACGCACTACGGACTCAGTTTCGGCGCCACCATGCAAACGCAGCACTTCGGCGTCGATGACCCCAGCCTGGTGGTCGCGTTTCCGATCAACCACGTAGCTTCGGTCGCGGATACCTGCGCGACGACCCTGGTCAGTGGCGGCAAGATCGTCTTCCTGCCGCGATTCGACCCGGTAGAGACCGTCAATGCCACTCGCGACGAGGGTTGCACCTTGATGGGCGGCGTGCCGACGATGTATCAGATGCAGCTGGCAGCGCCGGGCTTCAGCATGTCCGACCTCGACGGCGTTGAGCTGATGCTCTGGGGCGGTGCCGCGATGCCTGCCGATATTGTGACGAGGCTTAAGGACTCCGGTGCGCGATTGATTACGGCCTACGGCATGACCGAAACGGCCACCCACATTACCTACACCGATAAGAATGCCAGCCTGGATGAGTTGACCACCTCCGTCGGCAAACCCGATGCAAACTGCCAGATACGTATCGACGGTGATCCAGACGAAAGCGGCATCGTGTCGGGCGAGGTGCAGGTGAAGGCTGACTTTTTGCTGGCTGGCTATTGGCGACGCGAAGCCGCTACTCGCGATGCCTTTACCGGGGACGGCTGGTTTCGGACCGGGGACCTCGGCTACTTTCGCACTGACGGCAATCTGTGCCTCATCGGCCGGCTCTCGGAGATGTTCAAGTCGGGCGGTTACAACGTCTACCCACGCGAGATCGAAACGGTACTTGAAGCGCACCCCGACGTTGAGCTGGCGGCGGTCGTCGCGCGACCCGACCCGCTCTACCAGGAAGTTGGCAGCGCCTGGGTACAGCGTCGGCGCGATTCAGCAATCGACGCGGACGGGCTGAACGCCTGGTGCCGTGAACGGCTTGCAAACTACAAGATTCCCAAAGAGTTCAGAATCGTGGATGACCTGCCTCTGTTACCCGTCGGCAAGGTCGACAAGACCGCGCTGAAGGCTGCCACGACCGAATCATGATCGGGCATGCGCTGCCGCCGTCTTCCGCTTACAGCTCATTGACGGCTTCCAGGGTTGCCAGCCACTGGCCGTCTTCATTGAGAAATCGCAGGTTCTCGTCGACAAACTCCACTTCTCGAGCGTCTCTGAAAACGTCGAACAGTTGACGTTCAGTGGCCGTGACCGGATCGTCACATTCGCGCGTCGTGGCACGCATGGAGGCCACGCGAAAACGATCGTCGGCGTACTCATAGCGACCCGAGTATCGATTGCATCCGCCGTTGCCATACAGCCGCCCATCCGAGGAGAACTCCACGGTCTGGCCAAACTCCGGTGAGACCGTATTGCCAAAGATTCGGAGCGGTCGCCAGGCAGTGTCAGCCAGTTCGCTAACGTCAGCCGCTTCCGCGTTCGGTGCAGCCTGTCGCGCCTGCAGGCTGACCAGCGCGAAGCCCGCCATGAACAGCAGGAAGAAAAGGAATCCGATCATCGACTTCATGCGCAATGTGTATCACGCCGAGTCCTGCGCCACTATGCCGTCGATCACATGATAGGCGGAGAGTATCGCTCCCTCCTGCCAGCCCTGGAGAATGCTCAGGTGTTCGCCGGCGAAGAAAATCGCGTCATCCGGTGTCAGCAATATTCCCGGACTCGACACACCCCATCCGCCGCGCTGAAACGGCACCTTGGGCCAGGCCACGCTGATGCCACGACTTGCTTCGCCGCCAAACTGCGGATGTACGGCACTGGCCTGGCTGGTGGTCGTGTTGATGCGCTGTGAGACGGACTGGTTGCTGAAGTTCGTTCCCGCAGTACCGCCGAAGATGTACGAGCCCACGAGGATTCCCTGTGGCCGCCCGAAACCGGAACTGGGATACCAGATCTGCGTGATGTCCTGATTTGTCCAGGAGATACCGCCGTAGATATTGTGGTCCTCTTCCCAGAAGCGACGCGACTGAAACGCAATCTTGGTCGCCTCGGTGTAGTTGAAAGCCGCAATCGCCGTGGCATGGTTGTTGGAGAAATCGTTCGGAATATCTCGCAGGACCGGTGTCGGGATCGTGCAGATACACC
>CAZFVT010000575.1:0-2248 GCA_964522355.1 uncultured Woeseiaceae bacterium
TCTGGTCCATCCGGACCAGAGCGAGCAAGTACCTGCGATGGTGGAACGCTACCAGGGCATGGTCACCGAGGCCGGCGGCCAGGTTCACCGCAATGAAGACTGGGGTCGCCGCCAGTTGGCCCACCCCATCAACAAAGTCCACAAGGCTCACTATGTTCTGATGAACATCGAGTGCGGTCATGACGTGATTGAAGAAATCACGGGGGCTTTCAAATTCAACGACGCCGTTCTCCGGCATCTGGTCATTCATCGCAACGAAGCGGTAACGGCCGCCTCGCCGATGGCCGTTGCCGTCGAAGAGGAAAAGGCCAAGGAAAAAGAGGCGCAGCGTCGTCGTGACGCGAAGGCCGCCGCCGAAGCCGCTATGTCCGCTAAAGCCGCGGAAGAAGAGGACGCTGCTGAGGAAGCACCTGCCGAGAGTGCCGAAGAGCCTGCGACTGCCGAAGCGGAATCCAGCACCGAAGACGCTGGCGACGCCGCTGATGCCAGCGACGAAGCCGACGCCAAGTCAGCCTGAGGGAGAGACGAGTCATGAGTCGATATTCACGTCGCCGCAAGTATTGCCGGTTCACTGCCGAGGGCATCACCGAGATCGATTACAAGGATCTCAACCTGCTGAAGGCCTACGTCACGGAAACGGGCAAGATCGTCCCGAGCCGCATCACCGGTACGAAGGCCCATTACCAGCGACAGCTTTCGACGGCGGTTAAGCGGGCGCGCTATCTCGCCCTGCTGCCGTATACGGACAGACACTGATTTTATGCGAGGAGCACAGCCGCTCGCGCAGTGGCTGATTGCCAACCCGCTGAATTCGGTCCTGGGGCTGGCATTAAGCCTGCTGCTGCCATTTTCCCAGATATTCGCCGGTGCCACGATGACGGTGATCGTGCTGTCGTCAGGATTGATCCGGTCTGCCACCTACGGTGGCGTAGCGGCAGGCCTGGTTGTAGCACTGTCGTGGCTGTTCGGATCGGCCCCTGTGACCGTGGCGCTGAACGCCGCGATCTACTGGGTACCGGCCGTCATTCTCGCCGGACTGTTGGCGAGAACCCGGTCGCTGGTGTTGACGATCCAGCTGGCGGTCGTGTTCGCCCTGGTGGCAACGCTGATGCTGCCGTTGCTGGTCGGCGACCCGGTGGTGTTCTGGAAAGCCCAGATCGTTGAGGTTGCGGCCGCGTTTGAACAACTTGGGTTGCAGCCGCAGGCGGATACGCTGCTGGCGCAGCAGGATGCGCTTGCGCCGCAGATGACCGTGCTGGTGATCGCGTCGGCCGCATCCATGGCGCTGTTAATACTGGCGCTCGGATACTGGCTCTACCAGGCGCTTCCGGAAAAGTCCGGGGCGTTTGGGCGGTTCAGCGACCTGAACATGGGCCGCGTTCTGGCGGTGCTGGCGGCGGTGGCTTCGGCCGTCGCGCTGCTTAGCGGCGTTAGCTGGCTGCAGGACTTTGCGTTTGTGGGTCTGGCGCTGTTCTGGCTTCAGGGCCTGGCGATGTTGCACTGGCTGCGCGTCGAAGGGCCGCTGCCGGTTGGCGTGCTGATCGTGATTTACGGACTGCTGCCGGTGTTGAACGTGCTGCTGGTGCTTGCATTGGCGGCGTTGGGTTACAGCGATGCGTGGTTTGACTACCGCGCGCGCATCAAAAAAAAGCGGAAGGGCTGACATTCCGGCCTTCCAAGTAGTGAGAATAAGGCAACGACTATGAATGTTATTTTGCTAGACAAGGTAGAGAACCTCGGCGACATCGGCGATCTCGTCACGGTCAAGCCCGGCTATGGCCGCAACTTCCTGATTCCGCAAGGTAAGGCAGCGTTGGCGACCCGCGCGAATATGGAAGAGGTTGAGGCGCGCCGTGCTGACCTGGAACGTCGCGTTGCGGAAGAGACGGCAGCCGCCAAGGCCCGTGCTGAACTGATTCAGGGCATGGACCTGATCATTCCGGCAAACGTCGGACCCGAGGGCAAGCTGTTCGGCTCTGTAGGGCCCGCCGATATCGAAGAAGCCGCCGAAAAGGTCGGCGTCGAGCTGGCGCGTGCGGAGGTTCGTATGCCCGATGGACCGATTCATGAGGCCGGCGAATTCAACATCGGTGCGCATCTGTACACCGACGTGGACGTCGAATTTACCGTCAAGGTCGTCGGCGACGAGTGATCTCGCCGCCGTGCGTGACGGCCATGACGGCCGTCGCTTGTGGTACGGTAAACGACCGACGACGTCGTCGCGGCTGTTGGACAGTTCCTCCTGAGG
>CAZFVT010000576.1:0-2244 GCA_964522355.1 uncultured Woeseiaceae bacterium
TTAAGCCGATCTTGAAGTCGTCCCAGGCGGCGCGCGGCTCCCAGCCTTCGAGCTCTGTTCCGTCAATGAATGCCCGGACCCGTGGCTCGTTCACTTCGCCCAGCGCGGCATCGATCATCGGCGAGATCAGCTCGTAGTCATCGTGGGTCAACTTGCCGACGGCCTTCAGCATCAGGAAAAAGTTGCTGCCGGTTCTTTCGATACCGATGGAAATTCCGTGCCGTGCATCTGCCGTAGCTTCATTCATCAACTTTCCCTCCACGATTGGCCAGTTGGATCTCCGACTCGATGTAGTCGGAGAAGGGTTTATCGAAACTCAAGGTACCGAGCTTGTACCACCACTCCTGGGTGCCTTTGCCGATCAGCCAGTACTTGGTAATTGCGTTCAGCTCATACCAGTCCGAGTCGCTGATGGTCTTGTGCCGATACTGGAACCAGGCGGCCGAGAAGAAGGAGAACGCGATCAGGGCAAGGTTGGAGAAGCGCAGGTACTCGTCCTTGCTGAGCGTCTGAAGGTCCTTGCGACCACGCAGCATCAGTTCGTTGAGCTCGGGCTCCTTGACGATCATCGACAGGAAGTCGGTGTACATGCGCGTGCCCGCCAGCTTGGACTCGACCGCCGACGCGCGCGTGCTGGCTCGCACCTGGATCGCAAGATAAAGCAGCGAGGCGATAACGCCGGCAGCACCGATCGCCTCGGAAACAGCGGCAATGGCATCCCAGTTCACGGCTCCCCCCGGTCGTGGACGACGAATTCGAAACGCCTACTCTACCGTCGCAATGTACTCGGACGGAAACCCTCGCCTTTCCAGAGCGTCACGCAGGCGAACCGCGTATTCAGCATTAGCTTCACCAAGTGCCGGCGCTTCGAGCAGGTTGTAGCACAGCGCCGGCACCGACTCTCCTTCCGTCGTTCGAATGAGGAGGGCCTCGGGCCTGTAAACCTCCAGCCCCGGCGCCGAGTACAGCGTCTCCAGGTCCCTGTGGGTCATCGAGAGAATCATGCCGTAGGCCCGCGCATTCTCCGACGGCAGCAAGGTGGCCCGATTACCGATTCGAAGCGCGAAACCCTCGGCGTAGCCGCGGCGGGGGTTTTGAGCCTCAACCCCGCTTTGCTTCAGCACGTCCTCATCCATAAAGAGGCCGTAGAAAAAACCGTCGACGCGTCGATCACCCATGCCGGCCTCCGCAATGGCCCGTCAGTCGGGGATTCCACACAGGACTACACACAGCTACAGACACCGGTAATAGCATCGACAACGCCGCCGCAGGCACTGCCCGCGCCTTCCGCAGCCCCGCCGAGCGCACAGTCGGAAGGGTCCGGGAGCAGGCACGCGCCGCCCAATACTCCAGGACACAGGCCCTCCCGTTTCTTTTCCTTTTCATCCTCGGGTGCCTCTTCGTCCTCTTGCTCCGGCCGCTCACCGGCATCGTCGTCCGCCTGCTGGGCCAGTTGGTGATAGGCGCAGCGGCAGGCGCGGAACTGAGAGACGATGGCCGACCAGCCGCGAAAGAGTCCCTGGGTCAATACAATCTGCTTGACGATGCCGGAGCAGGTGCCTTTACCGTAGTAGACGCCATAGGCGCAGCGAAAACCCTTGTAGGGCGAGATAAACCGCTGGTACAGCGTGATCAAGCCACCGATTAATTGATTCATCCTGACTTTACCTCCACGGGCCGTATTCCGGCCCTATCCGCTGCGAACCAGGTGCATCGGTTTCGATCCCGGAATCCGTTCCAGCTCGCCATCAACCTCCATGTTGAGCCTGACCGTCGTCGTGTGCCAGGCGACCGATCCCAGCTCCTTGAGCTTGTCCGCCGGCAGTTTCCCGCGGATCACGTCGGGCAGGTCCTTGGCCGCCATGCCCGGGGCGCTTGTGGGCACGGTCTCGAGGATCGCCGCCCGCAGCAGCGCATACTTCCAGGTAGGAATCGACGTTGGCAGCTTGCCGGGCGTGGGCGTGTGGCAGACGACTTTATCGCTCACGACGCGCTCCCTCGCAGACTCTACGCGCCCAGCCGGCCATTGAACTCGACGTGCCGCACCGAGCAGCTTTCGATGAGCTCGGAATATCCGGCCGGCAGGTACGACTGCTCCCAGTCATCTCCGAAGTTTACTTTAACGGCGTCCAGATCTTCCCAGATTGAGATGAACATCATATCGCCCTCACCCGACGCCAGGCTCTCACCGAAGAAGAACCCGAGATTGCCGGGTTTACCGTCGACGACGGAAACAGAGGTATT
>CAZFVT010000577.1:0-2232 GCA_964522355.1 uncultured Woeseiaceae bacterium
TCGATTTGCTCACGCGAGAATCGGGCATGCACCCGCTTCGTGGACGCCGGGTGATGATGCAGACTCACGCCTTTACGGCGAGCTTCGACGGGCCGGACAGGCCGCACGCTGAATCCCCCGCCGCAGTTTGGGCACACGTTCTGAAGGACCTCCTCGACGCAGGTCGCGCAGAACGTGCACTCGTAAGTACAGATGCGCGCTTCGGGAGAAGCCGGCGGCAAATCCTTGTCGCACAGTTCGCAGTTCGGCCTTAGTTCAAGCATCAGAGTCTCCAGGGGTGTTGCCGTTCGATTCAGACGTCGCGGGGCCGTCGCTGTTTGACACCGCCAGCATGGCATCAATAAAGCCCGAAGCGTCGCGAGCCACAACGGTCGACAGGTGATCGCGTGCGAGGCGCGCATGCCCTGCACCCTTATCCTGAGCCAGTTTAAATATACCGCGTATATCCATGATTTTTATCTCAAAACCTACGATATATCGAACCAGGGAATCAAAGCCGCGCTGGGTAGGCTTCAGCCGGTAGCCCGAGTCTGCAGGTTCATTTTGCTCTGCGGTTCGCAGTAGGAGTTCCGTCAGCCAGCCTGAATCCTCGATGGTCTCGACGACGCCCTCGACATGCACGCTGACGTAGTTCCAGCCGGGATACTGGCTGTCCGGATAGATGGCCGGGGACATGTAATGGTTCGGGCCGTTAAAAAGGGCATAGACGTTGCCACCATGCATCAGGACGTTAGCGTGCGGATTGTTCCGATCAAGATGCCCCTGCAGCACGTTCCGATCCGGGTCGAGAACCAGCGGCAGCTGGCTGACCGCCGGGAATTCAGGCCCCTGCGAGATGACCGTCGCCAGAGGGTATTCGGAGATCACCTTGTGCAAACGGCCAGGATCATCGGCCTGGAAGGGCTTAAGTGGATAGTCGTCTGTGAATTTCATGGCTTGCCTGGTTTGTTCGCGCCACTCGAGATGCGGCAACCTGATCCGATGTGCCGGCAGGAGAGACCCTGCTCGGGTTCATTGGCCCGGCCTGTCTATTTCGGCGCGGCGTCCGGGCCGCCAGGGCCAGCGACAAACTCGGCGGGCACCGTGATCGTAAGCGGCCGACTAAAGGACCACCGGCTGCCCCTCATTTTCAGCGAGGATTCGCGCATTGCCGTTTGCAGCATTTTGGACGTCGACCGCGATGGCAGGAACACCGTAATGAAGTAGATGAGTACTGAGCCAAAGGCGACCCACTCAACATAGGCCGGCGCGGGATAGGCCAGCGCCGCAATGTAGCCAACGATCGAGACATACATCCAGTAGCCGAGCAAGGTCTGGTACTCAAAGGTCACTTCCGTATCCGATCGGTCAATGAGCCTGAAAATCTGCATTATCCTCGCCTAGAGAAACGAACGCCTGACGAGCGGCTACCGGGCGCCCGGACGGCCACGGTCGTCTCGCCCTTGCGGCACTCTATTCGATCGTTTCGTTTACCAGCCACTGGCCTTGTGCCATTCATCAAGCACTTCGGTACCAACACCATCAGTGACGTAGTAGCGCTCGTAGCTGGCGGCCGTCATACAGACGTGATTCGGCAGGACGCGGACCCGCGAGCCTACCGGTAGCTCATCAAACGGTAACGGGGCTTGAGCGCTCACCTCGCCATGCTCCTGGGACACTCCCGTGACCAGCAGCGAGTCGTCGAAGCGGCTGCCGTCCTCGCGCACCAACAAACCATAACCGTAATCCATGGGCGCTTTCTCGGTACTCCGATCCTTGGAGAGCGCCAACCCACCCGCATCGAGAACAATGCGATTCTTGCGCCGATCGTGTGCAATAACGGAAGCAAGAACGCTGACCGCAATATCGTCGATATCGCAGGTGCCGAGCTGGGCCTGGAACAGATCACCTGCCAGGTAAACGCCAGGACGAACCTCGGAGACGCCGGAAAAGTTCCTGCCAAGTAACGCCGTGGGCGTTGAACCACTGCTGAGCACCGGCACTGCGAAGCCGGCATCCGCGAGTAGCTGCTGCGCCGTCAATAAGCCCTGTCGCTCCTCTTCGGCCACCGCCTCGATGGCCTCCCGGCTGCGGCAACCATAGGAATGCCCGCCATGCGTAAGGAGTCCGAGCAGCTGCAGTCCGTCGCAGTTCGAAACGATTTTCGCAGTGTCGACGAGCGCTTCATCGTCGGGCAAGAGCCCGGTCCGGTGGTCGCCACAATCGATCTCGATCATGACGCGGATGGGCAGG
>CAZFVT010000578.1:0-2214 GCA_964522355.1 uncultured Woeseiaceae bacterium
ACCTTCTCGGTGGTCGCCGGTACATTATCCCGGCGGCTGGCACCCTGATCCCGGAACCGTTTGGCCTTGGCACGCAGCATCAGGTGGGGAAAATCCACGTTCCACTCATGGGGAGGAACGTAGGGGCACTTGGACATGTAGCACATGTCGCAGAGGTAGCAGTGATCGACGACGTCCCAGTAGACCTCTTTGGGAACGGTATCGAGCTCCATGCTTTCAGATTCATCGACCGCATCGAACAGGGTCGGGAACGCGTGGCACAGGTTAAAGCAGCGTCGACAGCCGTGGCAGATGTCGAACACCCGCTCCAGCTCTTCCATCAGCGCTCCCTGATCGAAGAACTCCTCGGTCTGCCATGCCACAGGATGTCGTGTGGGCGCCTCAAGGCTGCCTTCTCGTTTTTGCATGGTTCTACCCGCTGGTGAAACGAATCGGGCCGACCCTGCTCAAGGGGTCGGCCCGGGATTCGTAAGCTTAGTCGTCCAGCGCGTCCAGTGCTTTCTGGAAACGGTTGGCGTGGGACCGCTCAGCCTTGGCCAGGGTTTCGAACCAGTCGGCAATCTCGTCGAAGTCTTCGTCCCGTGCAGACTTTGCCATGCCCGGGTACATATCGGTGTACTCGTGGGTCTCACCAGCGATAGCCGCTTTCAGGTTTTCGGCGGTCGAGCCGATAGGCATACCGGTCGCAGGATCGCCGACTTCCTCGAGATACTCCAGGTGACCATGAGCGTGCCCGGTCTCGCCTTCCGCCGTGGAGCGGAATACAGCGGCTACATCGTTATAGCCTTCGACGTCAGCCTTCGCCGCGAAATACAGGTAGCGACGGTTTGCCTGAGATTCGCCGGCAAATGCTTCTTTGAGGTTCTCTTCGGTTTTACTGCCTTTCAGTGACATTTCGTCTCCCTCGTAGGTAAATGCTCATCTGGATGAAATCCGGCACCGCGGATGGCATCGCCCGATGTCGATACCCGGAAATACTCGTTACGCCGATTGCCGAACCGAAGTTGAGCGGCGGAGGTCTGGAGTATGGCCGATCAGCGAGCCGCGTTGGCCGCAGACCCGTTTCACGATGCTCGTGTTATTAGACTCAGTCTAATAAAGTCACTGTATGCGGCAGCACCTGAACTGTCAATTTAGCTCGCGTCGGCGGCGAAGGACTGGTGAGCCTGCCCCGGCTGGGGCAGAATCTGCCGCAAATCCACGGAGCCGCCATGAGCAAAGAAAAACCCGTCAATCTCGAAAAGGCACTCGCCGATCTCGAAACTCTCGTCGAAGATCTTGAGACGGGCGACCTGCCGCTCGACAAGGCGATGAAGAAATTCGAGGAAGGCGTGAAGCTCACGCGCAGCTGCCAGGCCGCGCTCAAGGACGCCGAACAGAAAGTCCAGGTGCTACTCGAAAGCGCCGGGGGCGACGAAGATCTGGCTGAATTCGAAGGCGCGGACGACTGATCGACTGATTCCGCAGCGGGAAACGCCGCTAGGTCGGTGTGGCGCTGGAGCCGTTACCCTGCAGCCGGTTAATAAGCGATCGCAGGAATACCTTGTTGAAGCGCAGCTGACATGACGAGCTGACCTGCTCCATCAACGTCGAGCTGACCCGCAAGATCGTCACCGGGCCGTTGGCCAGGATAGATGCGGTTCGCTTTGCGCCGTGTACGTAACTGGTCTCGCCGAAGCAGGCACCATCCTCGAGGATGCCGAGATCCCGGCCGTTTGCCTGAACCTTGGCCTGGCCGTTTACGATGATGTAGAAACGATCGTCGATTTCGCCCTCACGGACAATCTCTTCGCCGTCCTGGTAATCGTGCCAGTCACTGGCGCGCAGCACTTCCCAGATTTCGGCGTGCGAAAACTCATGGAAGAACTTGAGCGTGCGCAGCAGATCGAAGTGTTCCTGGTTATCCAGGCTGTCGTACTTGGTGCGAAGGTCCTGGTAAACCCGCGTCAGGTCTGCCGCCATCGCAGCGCCGGTCACGCAGCGTTTGCCCGGATCCTTCTGCATGGACATCGCCACAACCTGCTCGAGTTCCTCCGGGATATCGTCCCGGTAGGTGTGAATCGGCGGCGGCGTTGCGTAGACGATCTGGTGCAGGAGTTTCGACAGGTTGTCGGCGCGGAAGGGCCTGAAGCCGGTCAGCAGTTCATAGAGCACGGCACCGAGTGAGTACAGGTCGGATGCCGGCGTCAGGTCTTCAGACTGCACCTGTTCGGG
>CAZFVT010000579.1:0-2189 GCA_964522355.1 uncultured Woeseiaceae bacterium
GGGTTCGCCGTCGTTGAAGCCAAACGGACTGACCCGGAACATGGCATCCGCAAACTGCACGAGGGCGTTGAGGGGTGAGGTGGGATAGTCCGCACCAAGCACCAGCGGCACATCGGCGTCCAGCATGGACTTCCAGACGTAGGCGCGCGATTCCCGATAGCTGCCTACACGGACCGGCACATAGCCGATGGAGTTGGTGCCGTGATTGGGCTGCATGGAGGCAACAACGCCGAGCTCGCGAAACCGCTCAATGTCGCTTTCCTCGACCAGCTCAATGTGCTCGATGCGATTCGGATACGGCACCGGGTTGTCCTGCGCTGCCTCGAAGGCATCGAGAGAGGCCCGAACCGCGGCATCGCCAATCGAATGAATGGCGACCGGCAGTCCGGCGGCCGTGACTTTCTCAACCTGGGCGTTGAGGTCCTGCGGCACCGTGATGTACTCGCCACGCCAGCCTTCCTGGTCGCGGTAGCCTTCCATCAGCACGGCGGTGCGTGCTGACAGAACGCCATCGTTAATCAACTTGACGAACCCGATCTCCAGCAATGGGCCGCGAGCCATTGACAGTTCGGCAGCGGCCGCGCGTCTGTCGACATCCTCCTTGACGTAGAGAATCTGCTCCAGCGTCCGGTCGAAAGACGCCATGTCCACCGATCCCCGCGGTCCATACCACACGCGCAGGGTCGGATCGCCGTTTTCAACGATGTACAGGTAGTCCTTCAGATCGCCCATCTGGTGCAGGCCGGTAACGCCGAAGCTGTTCGCGATCTTTTGCATTTGCGCAAGCCCCAGTCGTCGCTGGGCCTCGCTGCGCTCCGGGATAACGCTTTCGATCAGGTCCTGGGCGCCCTCCAGCAGAATGCCGGTTGGCTCTCCGGTTTCCGGGTCGACAACAATCTCACCGCCGGGAGGCACCGGCGTATCCGCATCGACATCGGCGAGTGCAAATGCCAGCGAGTTGGCCCAGGCGTAGTGACCGTCGATGTGGGTGAGAAAGACAGGACGCTCGGGAACAATTTCGTCGAGCATCTCGCGGGTGGGATAGATGCCGTCGATAACCGTGTGGTCCCAGCCGCCGCCGGTCAGCCATTCGCCTTCCGGAAACCGCTGGTCGGCTTCTTCAATAAGCCGAAGCCACTCGTCTTTGCTCGCCACGTAGGAGAGGTCTACGCCGGCAACGAGAGGCGAATTGCCGCTGACGTGCGAATGCCCGTCAATCAGTCCCGGGATCACGGTTCTGCCGGATGCATCAATGACTCGTGTCGAGGCATCGGCGAGCTCGCGAATCTCGGCATTGCTTCCCACGGCAAGGAAGCGACCGTCCTCGACGGCCAGCGCCTCCACGCGCGCCGCCTCGGGATCGACCGTGTAGATATCGCCGTTGACAACGATTACGTCGGCCGCAGCAAAGGCTACGTTGGCGCCAATAGCAAAAACCAGCAGCGCCGCTGCCCGACTAAAATCGCGTATCGACATGGCATCCCCCTGTTGCCTCGGGCAGTTGCTACCTGCCGCAGGTCTAACCCGCACATTGTAGCGGCAGAAAACGGGCCGGCCCACCTGCCGCGGTGGCGCCGGCCCGTCCGGGTCCGTCACGCGTCGAGAAGACGCCTAGTTATCCCAGGTTCGCACTCGTCGATAGATCGCGGTGTTGTTGATGCGCCGAATGTCGCTGACCTCGTCGATGAACCGCGCGTAGTCGCGGCTTGCAAACAGTTCGTCGATGTAGGTGTTCAAGGTCGTGAAATCGGGCGCCGTGATCGCCGCAATGTGGCTTGCCCCTTCCCCGCCCGCGCGCATCTGGATCAGGCGTACCGAGCCCGGATTCTCGGCCGATCCGATCAGGCGATTGAAGGCCGTCGCGTACCGACCGGCGTCGCTGACCGTCATGTTGAAGACCATGGCGGCGCCGTGGTTATGCCAGCCGTCCCCGTCGACCAGCTGCTGCACGCCGAGTGAAACCGCCATGACGTCCGAGGTATCGGCGCTGGCTTCCAGGTAGTCGTCCCAGGCCTGGCTCGGCTGCACCCGCTCGTCCATCATCTGCAGCTCGGCGTAGTCTTCGTAACCAATCACGAGCACATGAGAGACGGGACTGCTGCCATCAAACTGGGCCGCCCACAGCGACCGGGTGCTGCCCTCCATGACGTTGCTCTCGTGGAAGGTGTCCAAGGCCGACATCAGCGCCT
>CAZFVT010000580.1:0-240 GCA_964522355.1 uncultured Woeseiaceae bacterium
GCGCCGGCCGAGGAGCGGACCCAGCTGGCCGACAACGCGCATCGCATCCGGCGTCGCGATAACGACGTCGAAATTCATCTCGCCACCCTTAACGGTCTCGGCGAGATCTTCGAAGCCCACGATGTCGGCGCCGGCGGCGGTCGCTTTATCAGCGTTCCCACCCTGCGCGAATACCGCAACGCGTACGGACTCGCCGGTACCGTTCGGCAGCACCGTCGAACCACGCCCGACCTGGCCGGC
>CAZFVT010000580.1:250-2188 GCA_964522355.1 uncultured Woeseiaceae bacterium
ATTCACCGATACATCACCCCTCTCCGGGAACTTGGCGGTTGCCAGCTCCTTGATGAGTGCCAGCGCGTCGTCAATCGGGTAGTTCTTGTCGCGATCAACTTTCTCGGCAATCGCTTTTTTCCGTTTCGTCATCGCGCCCATCAGTTCACACCTTCTACTTCAATGCCCATGCTGCGAGCGGTGCCGGCAATCGTTCGCACTGCCGCGTCCATATCCGCTGCCGTCAGGTCGGGCTGCTTGGTGGTCGCAATCTCTTCGAGCTGCGCACGGTTAACCTTGCCCACCTTGTTGGTGTTGGGCGTACCGGACCCGCTCTTGAGGCCTGCTGCCTTCAGAAGCAGAATCGCGGCTGGCGGCGTCTTGGTGACGAACGTAAAGCTACGATCGTTGTAGACGGTGATGATGACCGGAATCGGCAACCCGTTTTCAACTTCCTGGGTTGCGGCGTTAAACGCCTTGCAGAATTCCATGATGTTCACACCGTGCTGACCGAGCGCCGGACCGACGGGCGGGCTTGGATTTGCCTGCCCTGCAGGCACCTGCAGCTTGATGTAGCCGGATACTTTCTTGGCCATGGTTTTTACTCCTCGAGTTCAAACGCCCCGCTAAAGAGGCTCCTCGTCTTGTGTTCGGGGCTGAACCGGAAACCCCGGCAACCCACTAAAATTTCTTGTCGGTGGTCGACCGATAACCTGGCCCGACCGCTAACCCTTTTCGACCTGCCCGAAATCGAGCTCGACCGGGGTAGAACGCCCGAGAATCTGTACCGCGACCTGCAGACGGCTCTTCTCGTAGTTGACCTTCTCGACGACGCCGGAAAAGTCGTTGAACGGACCGTCGGTCACGCGTACAACCTCGCCGGGCTCGAACAGCACCTTCGGCCGCGGCTTGTCGACGCCTTCCTTCACGCGCTGCAGGATCTGGTCGGCTTCTGCCTCGGTAATCGGCGCGGGTCGATCGCTGGTTCCACCAATGAAACCCAGCACCTTCGGCACGTCCTTAACGAGATGCCAGGTCTCGTCGTCCATCTCCATCTGCACCAGCACGTAGCCGGGGAAGAACTTGCGCTCGCTGCGACGCTTGTTGCCTTCCTTCATTTCCACGACTTCTTCGGTCGGCACGAGGATCTCGCCAAATTTGTCCTCGATGCCCATACGCTTGATGCGCTCCTCGAGGGATGACTTCACCTTGTGCTCGAAATTCGAGTACGCATGAACGATGTACCAGCGTAGCGCCACCGGATTTACCTCTTCAGTGTCGATGTCTTAGCTCGCAGAACCGACCAGGGTTCGCGTCAGCCAGAGTAAGAACGAATCCAGCGCCCAGAAGAACAGGGCCATGATCAGCGTGAAAATAAACACAGCGATCGCTGTTTGCGTCGTTTCCTGCTTGGTCGGCCAGACAACCTTGCGAATCTCGATCCGCGAGCCCTGGATAAACGCCCACAACCGGCGGCCCTGGGTGCTCGTCAATGCAATCCCGATGCCGGCGGCGGTACCACCGAGGACCATCAGCACCCGAAGCGGCAGACTGACCTCGATATAGTAGTAATAAGCGTACAGACCACCGACAAGCGCAGCCGCTGCGATCAGCAGCTTGATGATGTCGAGAACGCCGGAACCGCTGGTTTCTGTTGTTGCTGTTGCCAAGTCTGAAATACTCGTTGTTTAGTCTGCTGCTCAGCCGTCTGGGGCCTTCTTGCCTCTTCAGAACCGCGCCCCGTTAATGAACAACCGGTTTTCGCGATTCCCTTCGACTGGCAACCGAAGCTTTTGCCACCGAAGCGCCATCAATCTTTCTTCAGCGCCTTAGTAGCCGAAGTCCTCGAGGGCCTTCCAGGTTCAGAAGCACCGCTCCATCTTTCCGCCTAGCCAGCTCTGTTGAGCTTGGCAGGCCAGGAGGGAATCGAACCCCCAACCTGCGGTTTTGGAGACCGCC
>CAZFVT010000581.1:0-2177 GCA_964522355.1 uncultured Woeseiaceae bacterium
CCGCAGTCCGGCTACCAGATTTACAGCAGCGCAGACGGACGAGCTGCGGGGCCGCCGCTGGACGTGAATTTCGACACGGCCGCCGAGCAGGCGCTGGCCTTCAGCAACGACGGCAATGTGTTGATGACTGCCGGTGCCGGCGGCGAAACGAGGTTCTGGCGGTACCCGTCGGCGGCGGCAGCATCTTCTGCGGGCGGCGCTTCGGCAGGACGCTGGTCGTGGCGAGAGAGCGAGGACCTGGTTGCCGTACTGGCGCCCGGCGGGCAGCGGATAGCCATCGGCGATGCGGAAGGTCATGTGCACATTCTTGATGTCGATGAGTCGCTGCCCAGGGATGATGAGGAGCTGGCTTTTGTCGGCCACCGGGACGCCGTCGAGCGCCTCGTGTTCAGTGACGATGGCGATCGGGTGGCCAGTATCGGTCGCGACGGCTCCATCCGCGTCTGGGAAGGGTCGAGCGGATTGCCGCGACGCTTGAACGCATCTCCTCCCTTAGGCGCGATTCGCGAGCTGGGCTTCTCACCGAGCGGTCGATTCCTGGCGCTCCTGCTTGAGCGGCGCGTGTGGGTTATGGACGCGCAGGCAGGGACCGTCGTTGCTGACCTCGATCTGGGTGAGGCTCATTCCGATTTCGCTTTCGACGCCGAGGATGGGCTGTTTCTGGCGAGTGCAGTCGGCGGGCTCAATCGATTGGCCGTGGACCGGCTCGGCAATTGGGCACTGCGCTCCGTGTGGCAGGAGTCGGGCGGCGTTCGTCGCATCGCCATGGCGACTCGACGCGAGGCGATGGTGATCGTCAATACCAACAACGTTGCACAGTATTTCGACGTCGCGTCCGGCACGATCGGCGACCTGTCGGTTGAGCTGCCGGGTCAGGTTGAGGAAGTCGTCTTCAATGCCGCCGAGACCCAGGTTTTGCTGCGAACGGCGGGCTGGGTGCATAGAGCCGACGTCACTGCCAAGGGCATAGTCTGGCGCGACGCTATCACCGCGCCGGAGGCACTTGCCGGTGCGTCACTGGTGTTCGACGAGAGCGTGCGCGCGGATCGTCTGCTAATGCTGACCCGCGATGGCGGACAGGCAGAAGTGGCAGAACTTGATTTCAGCCACGAGCGTGGTTCGCTGGTCTTCGGATCTCGTGAGGAGCTGAAGCCGATGTGGCGCACCCGGTTTGGCCTGGATGACGTAGTCGCAGACTGACAAGCCTAACGTCGGGCGCCCCGCAGCGTTCTCACCCACATCTCCAGTCGGTCGACGCTTGCGCCTGCGGGCCTGAGCGGGCTGCCGACCCGAACGTCAATGCCGGCGAACAGCCGGCCCGGCAGCTTTCTGAGGCCGCCGCCACGCTGACGGCTGAACCAGCTTCCCCAAAGGCCTGACACGCCTATCGGTACGACCGGCACGGGCGAGCGGTCGAGAATCCGCTCGATGCCCTGGCGAAACGTCTGCATCTCACCGTCACGGGTGATGGCGCCTTCGGGAAAGATACACACGAGTTCGCCGTTATCCAGCGCCTCGGCGATCTTGTCGAACGAACGTTCCAGCAGCTCGGCATTTTCCCGGGCTGATGCGATGGGAATGGCCTGAGCCGTTCGAAAAAGAAAGTTCAGTACGGGTATGTCAAAGATCCGGTAGTACATGACGAAACGGACGGGTCGTTTGACCGCGCCGCTAATGACCAGCGCATCCATGTAGCTGACGTGATTGCAAACCAGTACCGCCGGACCTTCCTTCGGGATCTTCTCCTCGCCCTGGACGCGGATCCGATAGAGGATGTTCGTCAGCATCCAGGCAAGAAAACGCATCAGGAATTCCGGGAGCAATCTGACGATGTATCCGGCGATGAGCGCGTTGAGGCAGGCCAGAACAATAAACAGCTCCGGAATGCTGAAGCCCCGCTTCAGCAACACGATTGCCATCACGCTCGAGGAAACCATGAACAGGGCATTGAGAATGTTGTTGGCGGCGATGATGCGCGACAGGTACTGCGGATTCGACCGCTGCTGAACGAGGGCATAGAGCGGCACGCTATAAAACCCGCCGAAGGCACCCAGCGCTGCCAGGTCAACGAGAATTCGCCAACTTTCCGGGCGCGACAGGAAACCGCCGACCGTGGCGTTTGTCCAGGGCCAGGGCGTGCAGCACCTGGGGCGCCCGCGAACGGACGAGGGCCAGCA
>CAZFVT010000582.1:0-2172 GCA_964522355.1 uncultured Woeseiaceae bacterium
TAAAGGACGAGCAGTACGGTCGGGTCCTGATTACGAGCCAGAACCACGGCTTCGCCGTCGATGAGGACAGCTTGCCGGATACGATCGAGGTCACGCACCGGTCCCTGTTTGACGGGACGCTCCAGGGCATCGCAGTGAAGGACAAGGCGGCCTACGGCTTCCAGGGGCACCCGGAAGCCAGCCCCGGCCCACACGACGCGTTACCGGTCTTCGAGCGGTTTCTCGTTGCCATGGAAGACCGTAAGCGAGAGAACCGATCCTCGCTTCTCGTCGGTAGCTAAGCAATAAAATTAGCTAGTTAGGTAACTTTATTAATGTAACTTCATGCCGAAGAGCGTACCTCTTCGGCCAACGTCGAGTACAGGAATGCCAAAGCGAACAGACATTGAAAGTATTCTGATTATCGGTGCAGGCCCCATCGTCATCGGCCAGGCCTGCGAATTTGACTACTCTGGCACCCAGGCCTGCAAAGCGCTGAAAGAGGAGGGTCTTCGGGTCATCCTCGTCAACTCCAATCCCGCCACGATCATGACGGACCCGGAGACCGCGGACGCGATCTATATCGAGCCGATCAACTGGAAGGCCGTCACGCGAATCATCGAGAAGGAAAAGCCCGATGCGATCCTGCCAACCATGGGTGGCCAGACCGGCCTTAACTGCGCGCTGGATCTGGAACGCGAAGGAATCCTCCAGAAGTACGGCGTCGAGCTAATTGCTGCCAAGAAAGAAGCCATCGACATGGCGGAGGATCGCGAAAAGTTCAAGGACGCAATGGTCGAGATCGGGCTCGACGTTCCGCGCGCCGAGATTGCACACACGCTTGAGCAGGCCATAGAGATTCAAAAAGGTATCGGCTTCCCTACCATCGTTCGCCCGTCCTTCACCATGGGTGGCACGGGCGGCGGTATCGCGTATAACCGCGAAGAGTTTGAGGACATCGTGGTCAACGGGCGCGAACTGTCGCCCACCACCGAGGTGCTGCTCGAGGAGTCCGTCATCGGCTGGAAGGAGTTTGAGATGGAGGTCGTCCGGGACAAGGACGACAACTGCATCATCGTCTGCTCCATCGAAAACCTGGACCCGATGGGCGTACACACCGGCGATTCAATCACCGTCGCACCCGCTCAGACCCTGACGGATAAGGAATATCAGCGGATGCGAGACGCGTCGGTTGATGTTCTGCGCAAGATTGGGGTTGAAACCGGCGGCTCCAACGTGCAGTTCGCGATCAACCCGGTCGACGGGCGGCAGCTGGTCATTGAGATGAACCCGCGCGTGTCACGTTCCTCCGCTCTGGCATCCAAGGCGACCGGTTTCCCGATTGCCAAGGTGGCAGCCAAGCTCGCGATCGGCTACACCCTCGATGAGCTCCAGAACGACATCACGCACGGGCAGACCCCGGCGTCCTTTGAGCCATCGATCGACTACGTTGTGACGAAAATTCCACGCTTCACCTTCGAGAAATTCCCCGGTGCCAACGACCGCCTGACGACGCAGATGAAGTCGGTGGGCGAGGTCATGGCTATTGGCCGCACCTTCCAGGAGTCCATGCAGAAGGCCCTGCGCGGGCTCGAGACCGGAGCAACGGGTCTGGATGAGAAGATCGAGTCGCTCGACACTGAAGATGAGCGGGTCGCTTTGACCCAGGAGCTGCGACTGCCCGGCGCCGAACGACTGTGGCTGCTCGCTGACGCGCTGCGACAGGGCTTCTCGTTCGAAGAAGTGCAGGAGCTTTCCGGCGTTGATCCCTGGTTCCTCGGGCAGATCGCCGACATCGTGCGCGAAGAGCAGGTACTTGCGGAGGGCGGTCCCGAATCCCTCGACCAGCACCGGATGTGGACCCTCAAGCGCAAGGGTTTCTCGGATGCCCGCATGGCTCGGGTGCTCGGCGTTGACGAGGCGCAGGTTCGTGACAAGCGCATCGAACTCGGCCTGCGGCCCGTATTCAAGCGGGTCGATACCTGCGCCGCCGAGTTTTCTACTGAAACTGCCTACCTTTACTCCACCTACGAAGAAGAGTGCGAGTCCGAGCCTTCGGACAGAGACAAGATCATGATCCTGGGCGGTGGCCCAAACCGGATCGGGCAGGGCATCGAGTTTGACTACTGCTGCGTGCACGCGGCGCTGGCGCTTAAGGAATCCGGCTACGAGACCATCATGGTCAACTGCAAC
>CAZFVT010000583.1:0-2166 GCA_964522355.1 uncultured Woeseiaceae bacterium
ATTATCGTCGACGAGTACGCCAATCTCGACATCGCCGTTCCGGGCATTGTCTTCGGCTCGGTCGGTACGGCCGGCCAGCGATGCACGACGACTCGCCGCATCCTGGTGCACGAGTCGCGCATGGACGAGCTCAAGGAACGCCTGGTGGCCGCCTACGGCCAGGTCCGCATCGGCGACCCGCTGGACGATGACACCCTCATGGGCCCACTGATCGACGAAGCATCCGTCGCCCGCGTCGAATCCGCGGTTGCCGCGGTGCGCGACGCCGGCGGTGAGATTCTGTGTGGCGGTGACCGCGTCGACCGTCCCGGTAATTTCATCGAGCCGGTCATCGCGGTGGCCGAGAACGACTGGGAGATCGTCCAGGAGGAAACCTTCGGTCCGATTCTCTACCTGATCCCCTTCAAGGATCTCGACGATGCCATTGCCAAGCAGAACGGTGTTGTGCAGGGCCTGTCCTCATCGATTTTCACTGACAACCTGCAGAACGCCGAGCGCTTCCTCTCGGCAGCCGGCTCGGACTGTGGCATTGCCAACGTCAACATCGGCACCTCCGGCGCCGAGATCGGCGGCGCCTTCGGCGGTGAAAAGGAAACCGGCGGTGGGCGAGAAGCCGGCTCTGATGCCTGGCAGGCCTATATGCGCCGGCAGACCAATACGATCAACTGGGGTACGGATCTGCCGCTCGCGCAGGGCATCAACTTCGATCTGTAGGCACCAAGCGAAACCGGGATCAGATCCGCGCCTCGAAGCGGTTCTGCTCCCGGTTTTTTCGCACCTCGCTGCCGCGAAACACCTGGCCGCTCATGGCGATGTAGATTCCGGGTTCGGCAACCTGCACGGCCGCCACCGCGAGACCCACATTGAAAATTGCGTCGGTAGTGCGAAAACGCGCCGGGCTCAGTGCGCCGGTCAGGACCACCGTCTTGCCCTGAAGCCCGTCCAGGAACCGAGCAGTTTCGGCCATAGTGTCCGTGCCATGGGTGATCACATATCGACTGCCCGAATCCGCCTCCAGATGCTCACGAATTGCCGCCCGATCGGCATCGGTTAATTCGAGAGAATCCTTACGGAACAGACTGACGACCTCGTAGTCAAATTGAACGAGACCTTCGCGAAGAATGTGCTCGACCTGTGACTCGCCGATCTCGAACTGGCTCAGCTCGTCAAAGTAAATCTTGTCGATCGTGCCGCCGGTGGTAACGAACTGGATAAACATCACGCTTGCCGCCGAAAGGCTCAAAGCATGCCACGCCCGCCTTCCGGTCTCTACAAGGGCCCCGAAACAGCGAATACCCTCTGCCCCTGTTAATATCCATACATGACTTCGTTCCTCTACCGCAGGCCCGCAAAACGTTCGACCGCGCAGTTGATGGCCGGACTGTTCACCGTCTTGTTGGGCCTGATGCTGACGGCCAGCGAGCTGCCTGCTCAAAGTCGCGGCAAGGCCGTCAAGCTCGACTTCGAGGGAGCACTCGGCGTCGCTACCGCCGAATACCTCATCAGTGGCATTGAAGACGCGGCGGCGGAGAACGCGAGCCTCGTCATCATTCGCATGGATACGCCGGGTGGCCTGGTCGAGCCGATGCGCGACATCGTGCAGGCAATCCTGAACTCGCCGATACCGGTAGCCACCTACGTCGGTCCCGAGGGCGCGCGCGCCGACAGCGCCGGTACTTACATTCTGCTCGCGAGCCACATTGCCGCTATGGCTCCGACAACCCACCTGGGCGCGGCAACGCCCGTGTCGCTGTCCGGCGATGACGCCGACGACGGAGGCGACGGTTTTCCGGGAATCATGCCGCCAACAGCGCCGGCGGAGCCTGACCCGGATTCGAACGATGCGGAAACCAATCAAGAAGCGGTGAGCGATGATGAAGCTGACGACGCTTCCGCGCCCGCCGACAACGATTCGCCGACGGTGCCCGACTCGGCGATGGGTCGAAAGGTATTGAACGACGCCGTGGCCTACATACGTGGCCTGGCCGAGCGCCACGGGCGGAACGCCGACTGGGCGGAACGCGCGGTTCGCGACGCGGCAACCCTGACCGCCAGCGAGGCGCTGGAAGAAAACGTTATTGACGTGATCGCCAGCAACGAAACCGAACTGCTTCAGGCGATACATGGACGAAGCGTCAAGGTCGGCGAAGACACTATAGAACTGGA
>CAZFVT010000584.1:0-2161 GCA_964522355.1 uncultured Woeseiaceae bacterium
TTTAACGGATCCGGCCCTGAACACGCCATCACCGCGGTCCTGTGTCGGTGACCCCTCGAATCCGGACGCACAGGCACGATCCGGGGAGAGGGCATTAAAAACCGGTTATTAAGCGGCTAATGCGTAGTTGTCGTCGTTGGCAACTATTCGTTGTACAGCTGGATTTACGAGGTGATCTGTCCCTCGGCATGCACCCAGAGTTTCGCGACCCACGTCGAAGCCATGTCGCCCCCTGAGGTGGTCTGCCGGGCACTGCCCGGCGTAACTATAGTGTAGGGTCTCGATTGGCAAAAACAATCGAGCATTGCCCGATCAACGCTGAAATCCGGGCGGTCGGCCCGGTCAGGGGCGCGCTATTTCGGAGAAGTTTTCGAGAAAAGTCTTGTAAATGATTGTTTTAATTATGAAGACTTGAGAATTCGAGCCTTCTGGCGCTGCCAGTCGGCTTCTTTCTTGCTCTGTCGCTTGTCGTGCTGCTTCTTGCCGCGGGCGACGCCGACGTCGAGCTTTACCCGGCCTCGCGTCCAGTGCAGGTTCATTGGCACCAGTGCCGCGCCCTTTCGTTCGACGAGCCCGATCAGGCGGTCGAGTTCGCCGCGGTTGAGCAGCAGCTTCCGGCTTCGTGTCGGGTCGGCTTTCACGTGGGTGGACGCGCTTGCCAGCGGCGAAAAATGGGCGCCCACGAGCCAGCCTTCGCCGTTGCGAATATGCACATAGGCCTCGGCGAGCTGTGCTCGACCGTCACGCAGGCTCTTGACCTCCCAGCCTTCGAGCGCAAGACCTGCCTCAATCGTGTCGTCGATGAAGAAGTCGTGCCGGGCCCGCCGGTTCTGCGCGATCTGATTGCCTGCAGGTTTTTTGCTTTTCTTTCCGGCCATGCCGATTTGCAAATAAGTGTCGAGTGGGCGGCGGATTATACGGAAACGCAAGGATTTTGCCGGTGCGCGGCGTCTGTTGTCAGTTTTGGTCGATTGCTCCAGAATTTCAGGCTTTCGAGTCAGTTACAGGGCATCCTGAGACGTCGTGGCATCCCCAGGTACAGCTGAATCCGGCAGGCGCTTTTCCCTCCATGGGCACTGGTCGTCGCGGCTGGCGTTCATCATGGCCGTGACCGGGTCCGCCGTGGGCATTGGCAACGTCTGGAAGTTTCCCTACATGGCAGGCGCAAACGGCGGCGGGGCGTTCGTGCTGGTTTACCTGGTCTGCGTGCTCGCGATCGGCCTGCCGGTCATGATGTCCGAGATCCTGATCGGCCGCCGCGGTCGGCGTAATCCCGTTGCCACCATGGCGCTGCTGGGGCAGGAGGAGGGTGGCGGCCGCCGCTGGTGGCTGCTCGGCGCCCTCGGCGTCGTGGCCGGTATCCTGATTCTGTCTTACTACAGCGTTGTCGCGGGCTGGACGCTTGCCTACGCGTTGAAGAGCGTCGCCGGCGAGTTTACCGGCGCTTCGGCGGCATCGATTGCCGCGACGTTCTCGGCGTTCACCGGGGACTGGAAGCAGGTTGCCCTCGCGCACACGGTCTTCATGGTCCTGACGACGATGATCATCGCGCGAGGCGTCGAGCGGGGTCTCGAGCAGGCCGTGCAGGTCATGGTGCCGGCATTGCTCCTGTTGATGCTCCTGCTGTTGACCTATGCCATGACGACGGGCGCGTTCGGCGAAGCAGTGAGCTTCCTTTTCACACCCGATTTTGCGGCACTTGGCTGGAATGGCGCACTGGCGGCGCTCGGACAGGCGTTTTTCTCGCTGTCTATCGGCATGGGTGCCGTCATGGCTTACGGCGCCTACCTGCCCGAGGAAACGTCCATTACCGGGGCGGCAGCAACGGTTGTCATTGCCGACAGTGCGATCGCCGTTCTGTCCGGGCTGGTGATTTTCCCAATTGTTTTTGCCAACGAGCTGAACCCGGCGGAAGGGCCCGGGCTGGTGTTCAACACCTTGCCCGTCGCGTTTGCGGAAATGCCCTTTGGCGTCGCCGTCGGCACGCCGTTCTTCCTGCTCCTGGTGTTCGCCGCGTGGACTTCGGCGCTGGGCCTTATGGAGCCCGGCGTTGCCTGGCTCATCGAGAGGTTTCAATACACCCGGTTGCGAGCGGCTCTCTTGGTAGGCGGGCTTATCTGGGGCCTGGGATTCGGCACGGTGCTGTCCTTCAGCGAGCTCA
>CAZFVT010000585.1:0-2158 GCA_964522355.1 uncultured Woeseiaceae bacterium
AGGTTTGGCCAGCTGTTCTCGAACTCGGACGGTTTCGCAGTTCGTCTCTTCGATCTTGCTGACGGCTTCCTGAAGAGTGACGGCATCATCGAGACGCGAACGAAAGGTCTCGAGACGAACCTCGAAAGCCTGGCCGACGACCAGGAATCGCTGGACGAACGCCTGAGCGCGCTCGAAACCCGGTTGCTCCGCCAGTTCAACGCGCTCGACTCGCTGCTGGCGCAGCTATCGTCAACGAGCAACTTCCTGACCCAGCAGCTCAACAACCTCCCGAGCGTCGATCGACCAGGCGCCGGCTAAGGACTCGCAATGCTGAACACGAATACAAACCCAGGCGCGGCCGCCTACCAGACACTCGAGACGAGTGGGCGAATTGAATCCGCAACACCGCATCGCCTGATCCAGCTCATGATGGAGCGTGCTCTTGCCAAGATCGGGCTTGCGCGAACCCAGATACGCGACGGCAAAATCGAAGCAAAGGGCAACAGCATTAGCGACGCCATCAGCATCATCAACGGACTTCAGGCAAGCCTGAACCACAGCGCGGATCCGCGCATGTCGGAAAACTTCGACGCGCTTTACGCGTACATGATGCAGCGATTGCTCGAGGCCAACCTTAGCAACGATGACGACAGGCTCCGCGAAACCGCGGATCTGCTGCGTGAACTCAAGGACGCCTGGGACGCGATTGCCGACCAGGTAGATGGAGGCTGAGTATGGTAGCCAGCAAGGCAGTAATGACGGAATCCCCGGGCACGGTTGTCCGTGAAATGTCGGAGTGCATCGACGCACTAATCGGCCAGGGTGAATGGGTGGAAGTCGAGGACATGCTGATTCGGCTGCGTGGGGCGCTGTTGAACGTTCCCGAAGCCGAGCGCAGGGAATTGGTGATTGAAGCGCAGCGATGCACGGATAAGGTTGCGACCGAGGCCGAAAAGGCCCGCGAGGCGCTGTCCGAGAGACTTTCCACGCTTAAGCGCGGTCGCCGCGCCAGATCCGCCTACGAAAACGGCTGAATCAGCATAATTGTGAACCGAGTCTCAAATACGGCCGGTTCGAGCGTCTATGCTCACCCCATATCGTTATGTAAAACGACCTGGGGGAGCACATGCAGACGGGCAATGAATGCCGCCACAAGGTACTGGTTGTCGAGTCAGACACCAAGCGGGCCGCCGAGCTCTGCCACCGTCTGAAGTTCCTCGATTACGACCCGGTGCTGGCCGAATCCCCGGCCGATATCGACGATAGTCAATCGCTGGCCGTGCTGGTCGGAAACGCAGGCGATGACCCGAATACCCTCGCTGCGCTTGGCACGGTCCGGGACCGTGACCCCTCACTGCCTTTCCTGTGCCTGCCTGACAGCGAAGCATTGACCGCGGATCGCGGTCCGACCTGGTCTCTGGACCTGCCCCTGACGCGGTCGCAGCTGACCCGGCTGCTGGGACGAGCAGAAAGATACCGCGGTAAGGAGCGTCGCCATCGAGTTACCGGCACGTCGCATCCGATACGGAATGTGCGCCGCCTGATCGAGCAGGTGTCGGATTTCGACACCAACGTTCTCATCACCGGTCAGTCCGGGACGGGTAAGGAACTCGTTGCGAAAACCATCCACGAACTTTCCGATCGGGCCGACAAGCCGTTCGTGCCGATCAACTGCGGTGCGATTCCCGCAGAGCTCCTCGAGAGTGAACTCTTCGGTCACAAGAAGGGCGCATTTACCGGCGCTATTGCCAACCGCGTTGGCCGCTTCGAGCTGGCGGAGGGCGGCACCCTGTTCCTCGACGAGATCGGCGAGATGAGCCTCGATATGCAGGTCAAGCTGCTGCGCGTCCTGCAGGAACGGTGTTTCGAACCGGTTGGCAGCAACGAGCTGCGGCATTGCAACGTTCGCATCGTTGCCGCGACGCATGTCGACCTTCCGGAAGCCGTCGCGAACGGCTCCTTCCGGGAAGATCTGTTCTACCGATTGAACGTATTCCCGATCGAGATGCCGCCGCTTTACAAGCGGACCTCCGACATTCCGCAGCTACTGAATGAACTGCTGGTCGCGCACAGTGGCGACGGCGAGGCGCGGCTTCGGGTCAGCCAGGATGCGCTCAGCGCGCTGGCGTCCTACGCCTGGCCGGGCAATATTCGCGAGCTCTCCAATCTCGTTGAG
>CAZFVT010000586.1:0-2150 GCA_964522355.1 uncultured Woeseiaceae bacterium
GGAACACCAATGCACATCAGTACTTGCCCCGGTGATCGACGTCGACGCTGACGGCGCCGGGGTCCAGCGGCACGCTGCGGTAGCCGAGCTGGTAACGATCGGAATTCAGCACCCGCTCGTCGCCAACCCGGCAGGCATCGCCCGCCGAAGGCCGATGCGATTCGTAGCTTTCGATATCGATCTCGTTGCCGGCCACCGATTCACGATCGGTGTCCGGGGCCGGACGGCGCTCGACGTTTACTCCCTGGCCGGCCAGCCATTCGACGGCGGCTTCGCAGGCCGGCGCGATCTGTTCGCGCATCAGCGGGTGCAGGCTGCCGCCGAAATCCTCGATCTGCTTTGGCTGCACGCCAACCAGCAGTAGCTCCTCGGGCAGCCGGCCGAGCATCTCGGCCATGGCAAGCACTTCCTGGAAACCGGTCTGGTGCAGGCTGACCTTCTTCGCGCCCATGTAGTTGGGGACCGCGTCGCCCTCAACGACTTTCAACGTTCCCGGATCGAGGCCGTAGTCGATGGCGTCAAGGATGATCAGTCGATCGGCGGCTTCGACGTGCTGAAGGAGATAGATGCCCTGGGTGCCGCCGTCCATCAGGGTGACCGAGTCTTCGAACTGCCAGCCGCGATCCAGTGCTTCGACGGCTCGAACGCCAAATCCTTCATCGGCCCACAGAATGTTGCCGATACCCAGGATCAGGGTTTGCTTCTGGTTTTCCAACGTTACCCCCCGGCGTTGGTGATTCCTGTCCGCGATGGTTCGCGGCTGTTAGCGTTTCTTGTGCTGGTTCACCTTTTGCAAATTCGATGCCAGTTTTCGGAATGGCGGAATCATGGGCGTCAGGTTACGTTGACACTCGACCGACTGCAAATTGATATTTCAAATTGACGGAAAATTGGAAACTAGTTAACCACCAATGTGCCAGTTCTGCCTGAATCGCCTGGACAGGCTGCAATTGCGGCCCCTCCAGGCGATTTGGTCCATGCCGAAACTGGCTAGCTCCTTACCAGTGGGCGTCAATTCGGGACAAAAAAGGCGCGGCTGGGGGTAGCCGCGCCTCTACTTCCGGGTTTGTCGTGTTGTGGGGCCTTGGTCTGGCTGACCCTCTAACGTCCGTCGTCGACGTCCCGGTCGTCCTTGAACATTCGCCAGCCGCTGACCATCGTGCTGATGAGGCTTTGACGGGACATGATGTCTTCGCGAATGGCCACGTAGACGTGGATGATGACGAAGATGGCGATGTACCACATGCCGAGGTGATGCCAGGTGTGCACGTCCTGGCTCTGGCCGAACAGCGGGATCACCCAGGTGGTGAACCAGGTATGCGTCCAGTGGCCGGCCTGGGCGCCCTCACCGTAGAGCGCAAGCCCGGTCACGATCATGAAGATCGTGCCCCACAGCAGCATGATGTGCATGACGAGCGTTGCGAGCGGGTTATGCCCCGTGTATTTGCGCGGCTCGCGCACCAGGAAGCTGTACCACTTGACCTCGTGCCACACGCCTCCCCACCAGTCCTTGTTGAAGATCGGCGGGAAAAAGATCTGCCGCGAATGCTCGTTGCCAACGATCGCCCAGTAGACCCGGAACGCAAGGCCGATGACGAAGATGTAGGCCGCCGCAAAGTGCGCGAAGCGGATATAGCCCATCAGGAAGTTGTCGCTGGCTTCGCCGGGCAGGGTGGGCAGCGGGGCGCCAATGAAGTAACCGGTCACCGACAGCACCACAATGCTGAGCGCATTAACCCAGTGCCACAGTCTTAGCGGCGCCTCATAGACATAGACCGCCGGCTGCGCGTTGACCCGAATCGCCGGCGTGCTCATCGGTCACGCCTCTCGCGCTGCCTCGCCGAGTGTCGCAGCGCGATAGCCGCCGCGGCTATCGCCAAGAGCATGGCCAGGTGCCAGGGATCCGTTCCCATATGTGAGATGTGCTCGCTGGCCGTGAGCTCGCCGTGATCGCCGGGATGCGCCAGGAGCGCGGCCGGCACCATCGAACCCAGGACAGTTGCCAGTACTAGAGATACTTTTTTCATGTTTCGGTTCCTTAAGGTTCAGTGTCAGGCGCCGATCGGCGAGGTGGTGACGTTGGCAAGCTCTTCGCCGTCCTCCGACATGACGTGGGTCGAGCACGCCAGGCAGGGATCGAAGCTATGGAT
>CAZFVT010000587.1:0-2131 GCA_964522355.1 uncultured Woeseiaceae bacterium
CACCGGAACCAGCCCACCGGAAGCGTTCAGATGCGGGTCGTCGAACAGCTCTTCGGGCTTTGTGACCGGCGCGAACGGCAATCCGCTGGTCTCGAGCTTGTCCATGAGTTCGGCCTTGGACAGGCTGCTGAACAGTTCGCGCACCACCGGAATGATCCGATCGCGAGCGGCGACTCGATCCGAATTCCTGGCAAGGCCCGGGTCGGCGGCCAGTTCCCCCAGGCCAAAGTCCTGGCAGAACGTGACCCACTGCGCGTCGCTCACGACGCCAACGAACAGCATCTCGTGGTCGGCCGTTTCGAAGATGTCGTAGATCGCCCAGGCCGAAATGCGCTCTGGCATCGGCGCCGCCGCTTCCCCGGTGACGGCCTTCTGCGCCATGTGCTGGCCAACAAAGAACGTGGTGGTTTCGTACAGCGAGCTTTTGACGTACTGGCCGTTGCCGGTGCGGTGGCGGGCCTCGACGGCCGCGAGAATGCCTATGACGCCGAACATGCCGCCGGTCACATCGATCACGGACGCCCCGGCGCGCAGCGGCCGCCCAGGCGGACCGGTCATGTAGGCAAGACCGCCCATCATCTGGGCCACTTCATCCAGCGCCGTGCGCTGCTCGTAGGGCCCGGCGAGAAAACCGCGGGTTGAGCAATAGATCAGGCCGGGATTTTGCTCGCTGAGGGCTTCGTAACCGAGGCCGAGCCGGTCCATGGCGCCGGGCCGAAAATTTTCGATGAGAATGTCGGCCGACGCGACCAGGTCCCGCGCAACGACCTTGCCCTCCGGCGACTTGAGGTCGATACGAATGCTCCGCTTGTTGCGGTTGTACATTGCGAAGTAACCGGCGCCGGAGCCGCGAAGCTCACGAGTCCGGTCACCGTCAACCGGCTCAACGCGGATAACATCAGCTCCCAGATCGGCAAGCACCAGGCCGGCGGACGGCCCCATCACCATGTGCGAGAACTCGATGACCTTCAGCCCGTCGAGCGGCAACTCCGTTGACGATTCCGAGGGCAGCCCCCTGTCCCCTGACATACATTCTCCGCGTCAGTGCTGCCCTCAGGGCAGCCGAAGGCGCCGATGACGGCGCCTGTCTGTGTTATCGTATTTGGTATATCATTATATCTTTAATTCATCTTGCTGCCCAGCGCAGGTCGCAGGATGAAGGCCCCGACATCCTTAGCGAAACCATGACCACCATCGACATACTTGTCAGCGAAGTTGGCCCGCGCGACGGGCTTCAGAGCATCGACGCCATCATGCCCACCGATGCCAAGAAGCGCTGGGTCGATGTGCAGGCCGCGGCCGGATGTCGCGAGATTGAAGTTGGCTCCTTCGTACCGGCAACGATACTTCCGCAGCTCGCCGATACCGCCGAGATCGTCGCCCACGCGCGATCGATCGCGGGCCTCACCGTTGCCGTCCTGGTACCAAATCTTCGCGGCGCGGAAGACGCGATCGCCGCCGGCGCGCACAAGATATCCATCCCCTTCTCCGTCAGCGAAACCCACAGCCTGAAGAACGTGCGGCGCAACCACGAGCAGATGTTCGAGGAAGTGCGAAAGATCGCCCGGCGTGTCGCCGAAGTCGACCCGGCGGAGCGCCCGCACTTCGAGGCGGGGCTGTCGACGGCATTCGGCTGCACGATCGAAGGACCGATCGCCGAAGACCTGGTCGTGAAATCGGCCGAGACGCTCATGGAATGTGGTTGCGCGGAAGTGGGCCTGTCCGATACGACAGGTTACGCCAACCCGGCGCAGGTCCGGCGGCTGATTCGCAAGGTGCGCGGCGCCGTCGGCGAGAAGAACCTGACCGGCGTTCACCTGCACAACACGCGCGGCCTTGGATTGGCAAACGCGCTGGCGGCCATTGAGGAAGGCATTACGACGATTGACAGTTCACTGGGCGGCCTCGGTGGCTGCCCCTATGCGCCGGGCGCAAGCGGCAACATCGTGACGGAAGACCTCGTCTTTATGCTCGACGCGATGGGGCTGGAGACAGGGATCGATCTGGAGTCGCTGCTCGATGTGCGACAGATCCTGATCGATGCGCTACCCGGCGAGCCGCTCTACGGGTTTACGCCCGATGCGGGCCTGCCGCTCGGTGTGATCCCAGTGGAAGATCAGCGCGGCCCGCG
>CAZFVT010000588.1:0-2131 GCA_964522355.1 uncultured Woeseiaceae bacterium
CACATCAGGACAATTGGGCTCTTCAACAGCAAGGCGGAGAACATAATCAAGACCTGCCGTCAGCTGCTGGACCAGCATGACGGCGAAGTGCCCCGCAGCCGCGAAGCACTCGAGGCGCTGCCGGGTGTCGGCCGGAAAACGGCGAATGTGGTTTTGAATACGGCATTCGGTGAGCCGACCATGGCCGTCGATACGCACATTTTTCGCGTCAGTAACCGCACGGGCATCGCCTGGGGAAAGACGCCGCTGGAAGTCGAGAAGCGGCTGCTGCGCCTCGTCCCGGATGAATTTCTGCTGGACGCCCACCACTGGCTGATCCTTCACGGGCGTTACACCTGCAAGGCCCGCAAACCCGACTGCCCGAACTGCATGATTTCTGACCTCTGCGAGTTTCGTGCCAAGACCCCGGCGGAGCAAAGTACATGATCTTCAGCCAGGACCGCGGCACGTTGCGCAAGATGTACACCGACGCCTGGGCCCGGTTTCGCGACGGATCGGTGCTCACACCGCTCGACGCCCAGATCGCCAGGGTCGTCGAAGAGCATCCGGAATACCACGCCATTGTCGAGGCAACGGCCGCCGATGACGCCACTGCCGATGGCGGTGAGCACAATCCTTATCTGCATATGGGTATGCACCTCGCGATTCGCGAGCAGGTGTCGACGAATCGTCCGCCGGGCATTCGCGCTCTGTGTGAAACGCTGTCAGATCGCCTGGGCGACCGCCTCGAAGCCGAGCACCGAATGATGGAAGCGCTGGGCGAAACGCTCTGGGAAGCACAACGCAACAACGTAGCCCCCGACGAGGCAGCGTATCTTGAGAGACTGAAGCGGATTGCCGGTGCCGCCAAATAAAGAAATCAGGGACTTAGAGCTTTAGGCGACCGGTAGTGATACTGGCGGTAGGAACCCCATAGCGTGTAACAAATCTGCTGCCGCTCTGGTCTAATATCAGGCAACTACAGACGCCGAGTTACCGATGACCAACACAAACAACCGCTACCCGGTCACGGGCGCAGGCCTCGGCCTGCGCCGCGGGCTCATCAATGCCATGATGTCGTCACCGCCGGATGACGTCGATTTTCTCGAAGTCGCGCCCGAAAACTGGATTCACGTCGGCGGCGCGTTGAAAAAGAAGCTGCGCTTTTTCACCGAACGTTACCCTTTCCTGCTGCACGGCCTGTCGCTCAGCATCGGCTCACCCGCGCCTCTCAACGAAACGCTTCTTCGCGACGTCAAGGCATTCATGGCCGAACACGGCATCCGGTTTTACTCCGAGCACCTGAGTTATACCGGCGATGACGGCCAGCTCTACGATCTGATGCCGATTCCATTTACCGAAGACGCAGTGCACTACGTTGCCGGCCGGATACGCCGCGCCCAGGACATTCTCGAACAGCGCATGGCCGTCGAGAACGTCTCGTACTACGCCCCCAGCGACAACAGCTTGAGCGAAGCCGAGTTTACGCGCGCAGTGCTCGAGGAAGCCGATTGCGATCTGCTGCTCGACGTAAACAACATCTTCGTCAACAGCATTAACCACGGCTACGACGCCCATGAGTTCATGCACGCGATGCCCGCAGAACGGGTCAAGTATTTTCACGTTGCCGGCCATTACGTCGAAGCCGAGGACCTGCGCGTCGACACGCACGGCGATGCCGTCGCCGACCCCGTCTGGGACCTGCTGGCCGACGCCTACCAACACTTCGGACCGGTACCGACGCTGCTGGAGCGCGATTTCAACCTGCCGCCCCTGGACGAGCTGATCGGCGAGGTGAATCACATCAAGGCGCTGCAGGCCGCCGCCGCGACGGCAGAGCCAATCGTCGAGGCCGGGCGTGGCTAAAATCCCCGAGTTTCAGCGCAAGCAGTACGAGTTTGCTGCGCACATCCGCAATCCTGAGAAGGCCCAGGCGCCACCCGGGATTGAAGATCGCCGCATGGCGATCTATCGCGAGCTGTTCTTCAACAACCTGTTGAAACTGCTGAGCGGTACTTTCCCGGTCCTGAAGAAGCTCCATGCCGATGACAAATGGCGGTCCATGGTGCGTCAGTTCATGATCCAGTACCGCTCGCAGACGCCCTATTTCCTCCAGATCCCCCGCGAGTTTCTTGACTTTCTCGGCCATCAC
>CAZFVT010000589.1:0-2124 GCA_964522355.1 uncultured Woeseiaceae bacterium
AAAGCTCAATGATCAGGCCGCGCGTAATGCCGCCGAGGCAGAACTCGCCGGTAGAGGTCCAGACCTCACCGTTCGTGACGATGAAGAAATGCGTGGAGTTGCAGGTCGCTACAAAGCCGTGCGGGTCCAGCATCAGTGCTTCATCCGCATCGGCCTTGGCCGCCTGGATGCAGGCCATGATGCAGTTCAGCTTGGACTGACTGTTGAGCTTCTGGTCCTGCACGTCGGGATAGCCGCGCCGGACGTGCACTGTAAAGAGCCGCTTGCCTTCTGTCGCCGTCTCCGGGAGCGGAGTTTTGTACTCGGGAATGATGACGATCGTCGCCGGCGTGATCGTCGCCCGGGGGTCCTGGTAAGGCGTGGCCTTCTCGCCGCGAGAGACCATGAGACGAATATGCACATCCTCGGACATGCCGTTTGCCTCGAGCGTCTTGTAGAGCCGATCGGCCAAGGCCTGCTTGTCGATGCCAACCTCGAAGTCCAGCGTCTTGGCACCCCGGTACAAGCGATCGAGATGACGGTCGAGAAAAGCGATCTTGCCGTGATGCACGCGTAGTCCTTCCCAGACGCCATCGCCGAGCACGAAGCCCGAATCGAATACCGACACCTTCGCCTCGGCACGCGGATACAGGGTGCCGTTGACGTCGATCAGGATATCGTCGTTGCGCGGATCCGCCTTGTAGGCATGGGTTGAGTGAGTCATTCGTCGTCGTCCGGCGTGACCTCGCCGTCAATTGTGTAGCGGCCGTACCAGGACATCATGTAGAGCATCGTGCGCATGTTGTTTGACGGCAGGGTGCCGGTGCCGTGGTACTGGTCGTTAAAGCGAAGCAGCCGCGCCGGAATGCCGCGCATCTTGAGCGCCGCGTAATATTCCTCGGATTGCGCCATAGGCGTGCGCAGGTCCTGTTCGCCGGTCATGACGGCGACCGGGGTGGTGACCTTGCCGACATGCATCAGCGAAGAGTGCGCCAGCCATTCCGTCGGATCTTCCCAGAAAGGCTCGTCGAAGAACGAGAACGTGAAGTTCGGGATGTCGGTCGTACCGGCCATACTCAGCCAGTTGCTGACCGGGCAACGGACCGCGGCGGCCGCAAATCGCGTCGTGTGGCCAATCACCCAGCTCGATAACACGCCGCCACCACTGCAGCCGCCCACGTACATACGCTTTTCATCGATATAGCCCTTCGCAACGGTCGCATCGACGCCGCCGATCAGGTCGAGATAGTCGACGCTCGGATAGGCTCGATCGATTGCCTGCGAGTACGCTTCGCCATAGCCGGTGCTGCCCCTGGGGTTGGTAAACAGCACGACGTAGTCGTTCGCAGCAAAGACCTGGTAGTTGAAGACGAAGCGGCCGATGTACATGGCGAACGGCCCGCCGTGAATTTCCATGATCAGCGGGTACTTTTTCTCCGGATCAAAATCCGGCGGCGTGATGATCCAGCCGTGCGCGCGATTGCCGTCCTCGGCTTCGTACCAGATCTCCTCGGTTTGCCCGAGCGTCTTGCCAGCCAGCAGGTCGGCGTTGACCGCGGTGAGCTGCTCCGGCTCGCCCCGGCCGTTGAGATTGAAGGTCACGACGTCACCGGGCTCGTAGAAGGATGCGCCGAGGCCTGCGCCAACACTGCCATCGGTCGAGTTCAGGGTGACGACGTGTTTGCCGTCGGTCACTTTGCGAACGTTGCCGTTCATCGCCATGTTGAAGACGTTGATGTAGCCCTCGTCCTGCGCGGTGAAGTAGACCGACCGGCCATTGTCGGCCCAGAACAGGTTCGCCGGCGGCTGCTCGAAATCGTCACTGAGCTGGCGCGCATTGCTGCCATCCACACCCATGGCGTAAAGCCGCGGCATCTCATAGGTCGTTTCGGTAGCCGGGTAACCCGCGTAGACCAGGGTTTCACCGTTTGGCGAAACGCTGGGCGAGGTCCAGTAGCCGATTTCCTCGGTTAGCTGGGTGATCTCGGCGCTGGCGACGTCAATCGAATAGATGTGAGAGCGGCGGTAGGCAAGATCGCCATCCGGTTCATTCCAGCCGTCAAAGTAGAGCCGCTCGCCGTCCGGCGACCAGTCGAGACCCGCGCCGGAAAACAGGCCGTCAAACTGTGCGCCGCCGTGCCATTC
>CAZFVT010000590.1:0-2122 GCA_964522355.1 uncultured Woeseiaceae bacterium
TACACTCTTTCCCTGTCAGACCGACACCGCCGATCACCAGGTTGACGGTGTGACAGGGACGGCAGCCAAGCCGCGAGGCGACGAACGGAATGGCAATAGCGGCGAGTGCGGCGAATCCGTTGTAGACCGAGAACAGCACGCCCACCCAGTCCGCGCCGTCATTGTAGAGCGACGAGGTGACGTCGGAGGTTCCGTAGTGGTGCGCCGTGACGGCAGCCGTTGAGTAGATCCACATCGAGAACAGCGCGAACCAGGAGAAGAACTGGACAACCGCCAGCTGGCGCATCACTCGCGGCATGTGAAACAGGTCGTGCATGATGGTGTAGAGACCGCTGTCGGTGCGGTCGCGGTTCTGCAAGGTAGCGGTTATCAGCTGCAACACGCCGAATACAAACGCCGACCCGGACAACACGAAGACTTCTTCGGCCAGCCAGTCCTGCGTGTGCACCAGGGCGGACAGGAGTACACCACCGACCATCCAGACGAGACCGCCGTTTCGGTAGCGCGACGCAGCGCGAAGCTCGCCGGGGCCATCGGCCGCGCCCTGGGTGTCGAGGGCATCGAACTCTGCGAGCTCTTCTGGTGAATACTCGCGGGTGCGGAACACCGTCCAGGACACGGCCAGCAGGAATACGGCGCCTCCCCAATAGAAGGACCACTTCACAGAGTCGGGAATCTCACCGGCCGCGGCCGTGTTACTCACGTCGAACCAGTTGGTCATCATCCAGGGCAGCGCCGAGGCAACCACGGCGCCAATGCCGATGAAGAAGCTCTGCATCGCAAACCCGGCCGTGCGTTGTTTTTCGGGCAGCATGTCGCCAACGAAAGCGCGAAACGGCTCCATCGACACGTTGATGCTGGCGTCCATAATCCAGAGCATGCCGGCAGCCACCCACAGCACCGGTGAGTTGGGCATGATGAACAGGGCTATTGAGGCGCATATTGCGCCAACGAGAAAATAGGGCCGTCGGCGACCGAAGCGATTCCAGGTGTTGTCGCTCAAATGTCCGATGATGGGCTGGACGATAAGACCCGTCAGCGGCGCGGCGATCCAGAGAATCGGGATGTCGTCGACCGACGCACCCAGTGTCTGGAAGATGCGGCTCACGTTGGCGTTCTGCAAAGCGAAGCCGAACTGGATCCCCAGGAAACCGAAACACATGTTCCAGATCTGCCAGAAGCCAAGCGTCGGTCGTTGCTTCATTATCGTCCTCCTGTCTCCCGCACCGGCCTGATCGCGGCGCGTGTCGTCCCCCCACCGGACGCGCGAAGGATAGTAACAACCTCGAAGCAACTTGCGGCCTGACAGGAGAAGGCCTGCAATCGTATTCATTGGTGAATACGTTTGCAGTCAATTGCCGTCCGACCCGCCGCGCTTTAGCGTATCCTCGCCGATCCATAAGGACGTCGGGAGCGAGCGCTGCTCGCGATAACCGTCGGGGCCCGATCAACGACTAACGCGAATCTCATGCAACACGAAAACACCTACAACGATGCGCTACCCCGGCAGCGGTCCGCCGGCGTCTGTCTGCACCTGACGTCTCTGCCCGGACGCTACGGCATCGGCGATCTTGGCGACTCAGCCTTTGCGTTCGTCGACGCCATGGCCGACATGCAGCTCCGTGTCTGGCAGTTCCTGCCGACCGGACCTACGGCTTACGGCAATTCGCCCTACCAGCCTCTTTCGACGTTTGCCGGCAATGAATCGCTGATCGATACCGGCGGGCTGGTGCGTGAAGGTCTGATCACATCGAATGAAGCGGATTCCCTGATCGGGCTGCCGAGCGACGCCGTGGACTACGGTCGCTTGATCCCTGCCAAGGACGCGCTGTTGAAGCGAGCGGCCCGACGATTTATCGCAATGCCGAACGCAGAGCGCAAGGCCGACTACGACGCGTTTCTCGACCAGAATGACCAGGCCTGGCTGCATGACTACGCGCTGTTTCGAATTCTCAAGTCACGGCACGGTGAGCAGGCGTGGACCGAGTGGGATGCAGCCTACGCACAGCGCGACGCAAACGCGCTGGCACGACTGGAGGCCGACTGCGCCGACGAAATCGAAACCATAAAGACGCTCCGGCGGAGCAAAAAGACGCCCTCAAGCAACAATACGACAGCGAAA
>CAZFVT010000591.1:0-2118 GCA_964522355.1 uncultured Woeseiaceae bacterium
ACAAGGCGGGCACCGGAGAAGCGGATGCCGGCAGCCTGATCGCGGCCACCGAGCTTGCCCTGCAAATGACCGGCGCATGACTCGCCCGCACCGCGCGCGCAAGCGCTTCGGCCAGCACTTCCTGATTGACAGCGGCATCATCGCCGACATCGTCGACAGTGTCGCCCCGGCGAGGGACGAGACCGTCGTGGAAATCGGCCCGGGCCAGGCAGCATTGACCGACGCGCTGCAGCGCTCCGGCGCACGGCTGCACACGATTGAGTTTGACCGGGACCTCGCGGCCCGGCTCCGTGAGCGCTTTCAGGACGCCGACAACGTCACTTTGCACGAAGCGGACGCGCTGAGCTTCGACTTTGCCTCACTCGGAGATTCGCTACGCATCGTTGGTAACCTGCCCTACAACATTTCGACGCCGCTGCTGTTCCACCTGATCGACTCCCTCGATTGCATCGAGGACATGCACTTCATGCTGCAAAAGGAAGTCGTCGATCGCATGGCAGCCGAGCCCGGCAGCAAGCGTTTCGGCCGGCTGACGGTCATGCTCGGCTGTTACTGTGATGTCGTTCGACGTTCCGCCCTCAGCGTTTAGCCCGCCGCCGAAGGTGCAGTCTTCCGTCGTGCGCCTGCTGCCGCAGGCGGCCCGCGGCGCCGGCATAGCGGACTCTGCACTGCTTGCAAGAATCGTGAGCCAGGCTTTCTCCCAGCGCCGCAAGACGCTGCACAACGCGTTACGCGACCTGGTGAGTAATGCCGAGCTGGAAACGGTCGGTATCAGTCCCGGCGCGCGCGCAGAAACCGTCTCCATCGAGGGCTGGATAGCGCTCGCCAACGCGCAGGCTGATCGGTCCTGAACGGCGATTCAATCGGCTTTGAACTCAGGTAGAATGACGCGAAACGCCGCGAAGAACGTTATGCATCCGGATTGCAGCATTACCATAGATGTATCGACCGACTATGTTGACGATCAGTCCGATCCGAACAGCGGTCGCTACGTGTTCGCCTATACGATCACGATCGCCAACAGCGGCGCCGTAGCCGCACGTCTCCTGAGCCGTCACTGGCTGATTACCGACGGCAACGGCAAGGTCCAGGAAGTCACCGGCGACGGCGTCGTCGGCGAGCAGCCGCACCTGAACCCGGGTGAGCAGTTTCGCTACTCCAGCGGTGCCGTGCTCGAAACGCCGGTGGGTGCAATGCAGGGCAAATATCGCATGCAGGCGGATAACGGCACGGACTTCGACGCTCCGATCCCGGCCTTCACGCTGGCTGTTCCCGGCCTTCTGAACTGAGTTCACAAAGCGGGATCCAACCAGGTGGCCACCTACGCAATCGGCGACCTCCAGGGCTGCTATGACCCGTTTCGACGGCTGCTGGACAAGCTTCGTTTTGATCCCGACAAGGACTGCCTCTGGTTAGCGGGCGACCTCGTTAATCGTGGTCCGAAATCGCTCAAAACCCTGCGGTTCGTCAAATCGCTCGGCGATTCGGCGATCACCGTGCTCGGCAACCACGACCTGCACCTGCTCGCACTGGGCCACGACGTGCGCTACTCCGATTCGCACTTTGATTCCCTGTGGAAAGTCCTGAGCGCAAAGGATGGCGAAGAACTCTTCGACTGGTTGCGCTGCCGGCCGCTGGCGCACTACGACGAATCCCTGAATGCGTTGCTGGTTCACGCCGGCCTGCCGCCGCAATGGACGGTTAAGAAAGCCCTCCGACGAGCCGCCGAAGTTGAGGCGCTTCTGCGAGGAGACCGCTACCTGTGGCTGTTGAAGCACATGTACGGCAACCGGCCGAGGCGTTGGAGCGGTTCTTTGACGGGAGCTGCACGCGCCCGCTTCATCATCAACGCCTTCACGCGCACCCGGATGATTTACGCCGATGGTCGGCTGAACTTCACGCACAAGGGCCCACCCGAAAAAGCGCGCAAGAATCTGATCCCCTGGTTCCAGGCCAGGGACCCGAAATGGCGCGGGACGCAGATCGTCTTTGGTCATTGGTCGGCCTTAGGCTTCCTGTCCAATGAAAATGTAATCTCACTCGACACGGGCTGCGTCTGGGGGCGGGAACTCACGGCCGTGAAACTGAGCGGAAAAAAGCGCAAAGTGGTCCAGGGCG
>CAZFVT010000592.1:0-2110 GCA_964522355.1 uncultured Woeseiaceae bacterium
GGAATCTCTCGCCCATTGATGTTGTCACTTGCCGGCGCCTTGCTCGGACTGTCTGCGGCTCGGGCAGATAGCTGGACCTCGACCGACGGCCTCTACCAGCTTGACTTCGAGAGTGAAATTGAGCCACTGGCCATCAACCGCCTGCACCGCTGGACCGTGACCTTGACGGACCGCGACGGTAATCCCGTTGTTTCTGCGGACATCGAAGTCACCGGCGGCATGCCGGAACACAATCACGGCCTGCCGACGGTGCCCCAGGTGACCGGCGAGCTGGGGGATGGGCGTTACGTTCTTGAAGGCATGCGTTTCCACATGCAGGGCTACTGGGAGCTGGTCTTTGCTATCGACTCGGCGCTCGGCAAGGACACGGTCATTGTGGACATTACGATCGACCGATGAGACGGGTAATCCAGGCAGTGGCGCTGGCCGCCCTTGTTTATGCCGGGATCCTGGCCTGGCAGTGGCGCCCCCTTGGCCCGCCGGAATGGCAGCCCGCAGAAATCGTGGAAATCGAATCGCTGTCCCTCGCGAGCCTGCCAAAGCTTGCGCAGGACCCATCGAACCGCGTCGCGGATGACCCACGCGCGGCGCGCTTCGGTCAGGCCCTGTTCTTTGACCCCAAGCTCAGCGCGACAGGCACGGTTGCCTGCATTACCTGCCACCAGCCGGGAAGAAACTTTACCGACGGGCGCGACAAGGGCGTTGCCCTCGGCACAAGCCGACGCAACACGCCAAGCATCGTCGGCACTGCCTACAGCCCCTGGCTCTACTGGGACGGACGTCGAGACAGCCAGTGGTCGCAGGCCCTGTCACCGCTTGAGGATGCCAATGAGCACGGTGGCAACCGCGTGGCTTATTTACGCTACGTGGCATCCCGCGACGACTATCGCGGCCAGTACGCTGAACTGTTCGGGTCGCTGCCCGAACTTTCCGACGCCAACCGGTTTCCCATAGGAGCGTCGCCACTCGGTGATGCCGATGCGCGAAACGCATGGTCGGCAATGGCGGCAGGCGATCGCGAGGCCATCGACCTGGCCTTCGCCAATCTTGGAAAAGCGATCGCGGCCTATGAACGTAAACTAATGCACGGGCCGTCACGGTTTGATGCCTATGCAGAGGCGGTCGTCAGCGGTGACCGCAACTCGCAGGCGGAAATCTTCTCCGATGACGAAGCGCATGGTCTGCGACTCTTCCTCAACAAGGCACGCTGCACCGAGTGCCACAACGGACCGCTCTTCACCAACAACGAGTTCCATAACAACGGCGTGCTTTCATATCCCGGAGACCTGCCCGATGAGGGCCGTGCCCGCGGACTTAGAGAGTTGGTGGAGGACCCGTTTAACTGCCTTGGCCAGTACAACGACAACAGCGACGCCTACTGCGGAGAGCTGCGCTTCGTTCGTGAAGGCCCGGAGCTTCTCGGCACTTTCCGCACTCCGTCGCTGCGTAACCTCGCGGGAACAGAGCCTTACATGCACCGCGGCCAGCACAAGACTCTCGAAGAGGTAATCGATCATTACAACCGCGCTCCACTCGCGATGATCGGCCACAATGAAGCGGAGTTTCCTCTCGGTATGAACGCGCGCGAGATGGCACAGCTGAAGGCATTCCTGCTTACCCTGGACGGACCGATTGCCGCCGACGACAGCTGGCTTCGCCCGCCGGGTGCGGCAGCAGCTTCCACTCCGGACCGGAAATCGCTGGCGAACGTCCGCTAGCGAAACCGGGAGATCCAGACATGACGCTCCCTCTCGAGATCAATGGCACCGAGGTTATGCCGCGGATCTCGGACTACGTAGATCGCTTCGCGGCAGAGCGCCCCGAAGCCATAGCGGTCGTCTGCGGCGACCGAAGAGTCAGCTACGGTAACCTCCGCGAACAGGTAGATATTGCTGCCAGCGGTCTTCTCTCACACGGCATCGGGCACGGCGATCGGGTTGCGATGCTCGCCCCTCCGTCGCTGGAATTCTGGATCGTGTTCCTGGCGACGGCAAAAGTCGGCGCTATTTGGGTCGGCCTGAATCCGCGCTACAGCCTGCCGGAATGCAACTACGTCCTTAGTGACGCCGAGCCGAAGCTGTTGATCGTCGCGCGATCTGACGGCGACCCG
>CAZFVT010000593.1:0-2103 GCA_964522355.1 uncultured Woeseiaceae bacterium
AGGCTGTTGCAGTTATCGAGCAGCGCGTACAACGCCTGCAAGGTCGTGCGCACGTCGTTGAAGCTGATTTCCTGGGCATGCAGGCTTCGCCCCGAGGTCTGGACGTGGTACTTCAGCATCTGGCTTCGCGGCGACGCGCCGTAGCGCTCGCGCATAGCCCGCGCCCAGATTCGTCGGGCGACGCGGCCAATGACCGTGTACTCCGGGTCCATGCCGTTGGAAAAGAAGAAGCTCAGGTTCGGTGCGAAATCGTCGATGTCCATGCCGCGCGACAGATAGTACTCGACGATCGTAAAGCCGTTCGAGAGCGTAAAGGCCAGCTGGCTGATCGGGTTCGCGCCCGCCTCGGCGATGTGATAGCCGCTGATCGAGACGCTGTAGTAGTTGCGCACCTGGTTCTCAATGAACGAGGCCTGCACGTCTCCCATCATCTTCATCGCGAACTCGGTAGAGAAGATGCAGGTGTTCTGCGCCTGGTCTTCCTTGAGTATGTCGGCCTGCACGGTGCCACGCACAGACCGCAGGGTTTCAGCCCGAATCGTCGCGTAGATTTCGGCATCGACGAGCTGATCGCCGGAGATACCCAGCAGCCCCAGCCCGAGACCGTCGTTGCCTTCGGGCAGATCGCCCTTGTAGGTGGGTCTTGGCTTGCCGATAAAGGCCGCATCGATGGTCTCCTGCGCCGCCTCCCACTGCCCGGTCTCCCGCAGGTGTATTTCGACCTGCTGATCGATGGCGGCATTCAGGAAAAACGCCAGGATCATGGGTGCGGGGCCGTTGATGGTCATGGAGACCGATGTACTCGGCGCGCAGAGATCGAAACCCGAGTAGAGCTTCTTCATGTCGTCGACGGTCGCAATCGAAACGCCGGAGTTGCCTACCTTGCCGTAGATGTCAGGGCGTTCATGCGGGTCCTCACCGTAAAGCGTGACCGAATCGAAAGCCGTGGACAGCCGGGCCGCCGGCTGTCCTGCCGAGAGCAGGTGAAAACGCCGATTGGTTCTTTCCGGCGTCCCCTCGCCGGCAAACATGCGCGTGGGCGCCTCACCGTGGCGCCGATAGGGATAGACACCGCCGGTATACGGATAACTGCCGGGCAGGTTCTCTTTCTTGAGAAATCTGAGCAGCGCACCCCAGTCATCGAACTGCGGCGTAGCAACTTTCGGAATTGCTATATTACTCAGCGACTTCTGATAGTTTTCTCCGGTAATTTCACGGCCACGAACCGTGTAGGAGTAACGCTCGGAGCGGGTTGAGGCCTTGCGCTCCGGCCAACGCTTCAGCAATTCGACGGCTTCCGCATCGAGCTCGGCCAGGGTCTCCTGGTAGCGCTGCCTCAAGGTCAGCAGGCTGGCGTCGGCATCGCCGGTGAGCTGCTCCGGTGCGTAAGGCGAGAACGGCGGCGGAAGCGCCTTATCCTGCAACTCCTCGAGCGCCTGTCGCAGGCTCTGCAGCCGGCTTGCCGCCCGGGCCTCGCGCTCAATCGCCCCATTGATATCGCGGCCCTGCTCGCTGATCTCGGCCAGGTAGCGAACCCTGGATCCGGGAATGATCGCGAGCGCCCGCGGCTCCCGTTCGCTAATGCTGACGTCCGGCGTCCAGTCCTCGGCCGCAAGTCCCAGAGCATCCGCAAGCCGCCGGCACAGATTGACGAACATCCAGGTGATGCCGGGATCGTTGAACTGGCTCGCAATGGTCGGATAGACCGGCACTTCTTCATCGGCCATCTGGAACGCCAGCCGATTGCGCTTCCACTGCTTGCGAATATCGCGAAGGGCATCCGGCGCGCCGCGCTTGTCGTACTTGTTGAGCACGACCAGGTCCGCAAAGTCCAGCATGTCGATCTTCTCAAGCTGGCTCGCGGCGCCGTAATCGCTGGTCATGACGTAGACCGAAAAATCCACCAGGTCGACGATCTCACTGTCGCTCTGGCCAATACCCGCCGTCTCAACGAACACCAGGTCAAAGCCCAGGGACTTCAGGAACAGTATCTGGTCGCCCAGCATCTCGCTGGTCGCCATGTGCTGTCGTCGCGTCGCGATTGATCGCATGAAAACGCGGTCGGAACGCAGCGAGTTCAGGCGAATGCGGTCACCGAGCAGC
>CAZFVT010000594.1:0-2081 GCA_964522355.1 uncultured Woeseiaceae bacterium
GTCATGAAGCATGGATTCGAAGACCTTGCCGATGCCGACGATCTTCGTCAGGTCATCACCTTCGCCGGGTGACGGGGCTTCGACGAGATTCGGCGCCGAGCGGGGTACTTCCCGGGCCTTCTCCTCCTCATCCTGCATTTCAGTCAGGCTTTGTTCGATGTCGCCCAGCTTCATCCGCAGGGTTTCTGATTCCTTCTCGGACGATTCGAACTGGTCGCGGTATCGCTGCGCGTCTTTTTCGTACTGGCGCCGGCTCTTCTCCATCGAGTCGAGGCAGCGGGCGAGCTCCCGATTTTGCTGTCTTAGCTCTTCAAGTTCTTGCGCGTTTCGCTTGAGCCTCTCGACTTCGTGGTTCGTCGTCTCGAGCTTGTGGCGCATGTCGGCATTTTCCGCCTCCATAGCCTCCGTGTCCTGAGCGGTTCGCTGCAGCTTCTCGATCTCACGATTGGACGATTCCAGCTTGCGCCGCATGTCGGCGTTTTCTGCCTCCATCGCGTCGGCATCCTGGACCGCTCTCTGCAGCTTCTCGATGTCGCGATTGGCCGTTTCCAGCTTGTGGCGCATGTCGGAGTTATCGGCTTCGAGGGAGATTGCCTTGTTCTCGATAGCGTCGAGATTCTCCAGACGCGTACGCGCGTTCGCGAGCATGCTGTTCAGAGACTCCTGTTCGTTCTTGGAAGCGGTCAGGAGCTCCGTGAGAGACTTCTGTTCGCCACTCATCGACTCGATTTTTCGCTCGAGCGCGTGTCGCTGCTCGATTGCGCTGCCGAGCTGTGACTTGTAGAACTCTCGCGATTTTGAGAATTCGTCATTGAGCTCATTGATTCGCAGCTTCGCGGCGTGAACGAAGCGCTGCTGCTGATCGACCCGGCTGGCGAACTCGTCGCGTTCGGCGCGCGTGGCCGACAGGGTCATGGCTGTGCTCTGATGCCGTTCCTTCAGCGATTCGATTTCGGTACCCGCGGTCGCGGCGGCATGCTTGCTCTTGAGAACCAGCCGCTGGGTGTCCGCCAGTGAAGCCTGCAGATTGGCAGCCTGGCCCTCGGACGCACGTGCCTTGTTCACCGCCTGCTCGAGCTTGTGCTGCCAGTTCCCCTGGGCGATCTCGAGTTCCTGAGATGCCTGCCGGGAGCGAACTGTCCAGCTGACTACGGCGCCAACCAGTAGCCCGCCAGCGATCGCCAGCGCGATCTGCAGAATCATCTCGTTCATCATTGCTCCTGACCCCTGGGCGCCCTCATTGCGCCGGTGTATCAAACGGTTGCTTATGACCACTTCTACCGTCTGTCTGCACTCAGTAAAGGACTCAGGTCACTTTTCGGCGTCAGGGCGCATGAACTGTGAACAACGTCGCTCCGGGGGCGGGAAACGACGCTAGATACCGCATGATCACAGGCGGTGCCGGAATACCGGTATTCGCGCTTGCGCTTGACATAATTCCAGGTGCGGGACAATTTGGACCGCATTGCCGGTGGGTTCTTCGCGGCCGCCTCTCTATAATTCGGCGACCTGAGCGAGCAGAGCCCGGGATTGGGGGCGGCGGTTGAGCTGCCGGAAGGCTCGATTGTCAGGCTTCGGCCACAGCGATCGGCCAGACATAAGACCACGGAGCGATAATGACCGATTCACTTGAAGAAGGGTCCCTGCGATACCACAGCACCGAGCCCGCAGGAAAACTCTCGGTTACTCCGACCAAACCGCTGGCCAACCAGATTGATCTCGCCCAGGCCTATTCGCCGGGCGTCGCCTTTCCCTGCGAACGCATCAAGGAAAACCCGCTCGAAGCGGCTCGCTACACGTCCCGGAGCAACCTGGTCGGCGTCGTTACCAATGGCTCTGCTGTTCTCGGTCTGGGCGCCATCGGGCCGCTGGCGGCCAAACCGGTCATGGAAGGCAAGTCGGTCCTGTTCAAAAAGTTTGCGGACATCAATGCCTTTGACATCGAGGTGAACGAAAGCGATCCCGAGCGCTTTGTCGAGGCGGTGGCCGCGCTCGAGCCAACCTTTGGCGCCATCAACCTTGAAGACATACACTCTTTCCCTACACGACGCTCTTCCGATATCGGAAGAGCGTCGTGTAGG
>CAZFVT010000595.1:0-1037 GCA_964522355.1 uncultured Woeseiaceae bacterium
CACCATAACCTCGGCTGCGACGACCTGCTTCTGGCAGGGCATGGACCAGCAGTACGAGAACGGCTACCGCATCAACATCATCGATACGCCCGGGCACGTGGACTTCACCATTGAAGTCGAGCGAAGCCTGCGCGTCCTCGACGGTGCCGTCACCGTCCTGTGCTCGGTGGGCGGCGTAGAGCCGCAGACGGAAACCGTCTGGCGCCAGGGCAATAAATACGAAGTGCCGCGCATGATTTTCGTCAACAAGATGGATCGTGCCGGAGCTGATTTCCTGCGGGTCGTCGAGCAGGTGCGCGAGCGTCTCGGCGCGAACCCGGTGCCCATACAGCTGCCGATCGGCGCTGAAGAGAATTTTGAAGGCGTCATAGACCTCATTCGCATGGAAGCCCTGTACTGGGACGAAGCCAGTATGGGAATGAGCTACGAGGCGCGCGAGATTCCGGCGGAGCTCGCCGATGAGGCGCAGGCCTGGCGTGAAAAAATGGTCGAGGCTGCTGCAGAAGCGAACGAAGAGCTGCTGGACAGGTTTCTCGAAGACGGCGAGCTGTCGGACGAGGACATCAAAAAGGGCCTGCGTTTGCGGACCCTGTCGAATGACATCGTCGTCGCGATGTGCGGTTCGGCCTTCAAGAACAAGGGTGTCCAGGCGATGCTGGATGCTGTTATCGACTACATGCCGTCGCCGATCGATGTCCCGCCGATTCATGGCCTGCTTGACGACGACAGTGAGGCCGAGCGGCACGCGGACGACAACGAGCCATTTTCTGCACTGGCGTTCAAGATCGCGACCGATCCCTTCGTCGGCAACCTGACGTTCTTCCGGGTTTACTCCGGCGTGCTGAGTTCGGGCGACACCATTTACAACCCGGTCAAAGGCAAGAAAGAGCGCATCGGCCGAATCCTGCAGATGCACTCCAATGATCGGCAGGAGATCAAGGAAGTTCGCGCTGGCGATATCGCCGCGGCCGTCGGTCTGAAAGACGTCACCACCGGCGATACCCTGACCACGCCCGATAACATCATTACGCTCGAGC
>CAZFVT010000595.1:1047-2075 GCA_964522355.1 uncultured Woeseiaceae bacterium
GAATGGAGTGTCCGGACCCGGTTATCTCTGTCGCGGTCGAGCCGAGGACCAAGGTCGACCAGGAAAAGATGGGCCTGGCGCTGCAAAAGCTGGCGAAGGAAGACCCGTCATTCCGCGTGCACACGGATGAAGAGTCCGGCCAGACGATTATCTCCGGCATGGGTGAGCTGCACCTCGAGATCATCGTCGATCGCATGAAACGCGAGTTCAAGGTAGAGGCCAACGTCGGCAAGCCGCAGGTCGCCTACCGCGAGACGATTCGCAAGGCCATCGAGCAGGAAGGCAAGTTTGTTCGTCAGTCTGGCGGGCGCGGTCAGTACGGCCATGTGGTGCTCAGGCTGGAGCCGCAGGAGCCGGGCACGGGTTATGAATTCGTCAATGACATTGTTGGCGGCGTCGTGCCCCGGGAGTACATTCCCGCGGTCGACAAGGGTATCCAGGAACAAATGGAAAGCGGCGTCATTGCCGGCTATCCGGTGGTCGACGTCAAGGTAACCCTGTTTGACGGGTCTTATCACGACGTCGATTCGAGTGAGATGGCCTTCAAGATTGCCGGGTCCATGGGCTTCCGTGAGGGAGCGAACAACGCGGATCCGGTATTGCTCGAACCGATCATGAAGGTAGAGGTGGTAACGCCCGAGGAATACATGGGCGACGTGATGGGCGATCTGAATCGCCGCCGCGGTCTGCCGCAGGGCATGGATGACACGCCCGCCGGCAAAGTCATTCGCGCTGAAGTGCCGCTGGCAGAGATGTTTGGCTACGCCACGGACCTGCGTTCGATGAGTCAGGGGCGCGCGGTGTACACCATGGAGTTCCAGAAATACAACGAAGTACCGAACAACGTCGCCGACGTGGTGATGAAGAAGGCCAGTTAGCGAACGTTATCGTTCATTTGGGAATTTTGAATCTGGGTTGCGGTGCGGGACATAAGTGCGCCGCCAATTAGACAAACACACTAGCAGGATTGAGTCATGTCCAAAGAGAAATTTGAGCGTACAAAACCGCACGTCAACGTAGGCACGATT
>CAZFVT010000596.1:0-2068 GCA_964522355.1 uncultured Woeseiaceae bacterium
AACCATAAAGATCCAGCAATTCCTGTTCTTCAGCCAGTGGCAGAAGCTCCGCGCGTATGCCGGCGAGCGCGACGTCGCGATGTTTGGCGACATGCCGATCTGCATTGCGCTGGACAGTGCCGACGCGTGGGCCAATCGCGAAATCGTCTGTCTCGACGACGACGGCCAGCCAACGCATGTGGCCGGCGTGCCGCCGGACTACTTCAGTGAAGACGGCCAGCTATGGGGCAACCCCCTCTACGACTGGAAGCGTCACGCCGCGGACGGTTACCGCTGGTGGATAGAGCGACTCGGCAAGTCCGCCGAGCTTGCCGACATGGTAAGAATCGATCACTTCCGCGGCTTCGAGGCGTACTGGTCCATCCCGGCCAGCGAAGCGACCGCGCGCCACGGCGAGTGGGTGACCGGGCCCGGAGACGCGATCTTCGTCGCATTTACCGAGGCACTCGGCAAGCTGCCGATCGTCGCCGAAGACCTGGGCGTCATCACGCCTGAGGTCGAAGCCCTGCGCGACCGGCACCACATTCCCGGAATGAAGGTGCTGCAGTTCGAGGTGAGTGACGACGAGTTTGACATAACCTCGATCGGCGAGAACTGCGTCTGTTACACCGGAACCCACGACAACGACACGACCCTTGGCTGGTTCGAGGGCAGCCCCGGCGACATTCGCAGCGCCGAGGAGATCGAACGCACCCAATGTGCCGCGCTGGAAGTCACCGGCGGCCAGGCGGAATCCATCCATAAGGACATGATCCGCCTGGCTTTCGACAGCAAAGCGCAACTCGCGATTGCGCCCATGCAGGACTTCCTCGGGCTGGGATCCGAGGCACGCTTCAACATTCCGGGTACGTCCAGCGATAACTGGCAGTGGCGACTGGGGACGGAGGACTTAAGCCCCGCACTCATCGATTCCATCGGCCAGATGGCCAGCGACTCCGGGCGAGGCAGAGCGCACTAGCGCTCTCCCCGGCATCCCGTTTGCAGGCGCCGACCGGTAGCCGCAACGCGACATAGACACTCCCCAGGGCACGCATTCCGTATACACTGGCAGTCGGCACACATAACAAGAAAAGGAACGCCCCATGTCAGAGAGCGATATTGCCGTCGATGCCCGTTACGTCAGCCGTCTAACCCGGGAAACCCTCGCGCTCGTGCTGGCCGGCGGACAAGGCAGTCGCCTTCATGAATTGACCACCTGGCGGGCCAAACCGGGCCTGCACTTCGGCGGCAAGTTCCGCATCATCGACTTCCCGCTCTCGAACTGCATCAACTCGGGCGTTCGCCGCATGGGCGTTCTGACCCAGTACAAGGCGCACTCGCTGATCCGGCACCTGGTGCACGGCTGGTCGTGGTTCCAGGCGGGCGACAAGGAGTTTGTCGAGATTCTCCCCGCCTCGCAGCGCATCGGCGGTGAGTGGTATCGCGGCACGGCGGATGCGGTGTATCAGAACCTCGATATCATCCGCACGCACGCGCCGCGCTTCGTCATGATTCTCTCCGGCGACCACGTCTACAAAATGGACTACGGCCCGTTCCTCGCTCATCACGTCGAAAAACTGGCCGACATGACCGTGTGCTGTCTCGAGGTGCCCATCGAAGAAGCGGCCGGCGCGTTCGGCGTCATGACGGTGGACGAGTCGGGCCGGGTCGTGAAGTTCACCGAGAAGCCGGAAAAACCGGACCCGGTACCAGGCCGGGACGATGTCTGCCTGGCGTCTATGGGCAACTACATCTTCAACACGGATTTTCTCTACGAGCAGGTCATCAAGGATGCCGATACGCCCGGCACCCAGCATGACTTCGGACGCAACGTCATTCCGTCGATCATCGATAACTACCGGGTCTACGCCTACCCGTTCCGCGACCCGGAGACCGGCAAGCAGGCCTACTGGCGGGACGTGGGCACCCTGGATGCCTTTTGGGAAGCCAACATGGAGCTCGTATCCGTCACGCCGCAGCTCAACCTTTACGACAACAGCTGGCCCATCCATACGCACCAGACCCAGGCACCGCCCGCCAAATTCGTGTTTGATGAGCCAGGCAGACGCGGAGCCGCCATCCAGACGAT
>CAZFVT010000597.1:0-2057 GCA_964522355.1 uncultured Woeseiaceae bacterium
ACGAGATCGTCGGACGCGGCTGGCACAAGCAGGCCGGCGGGCCGCATGCGGAGGTAAACGCGCTGACCGATGCCGGCGGGGCTGCCGCCGGGGCCACCGCTTATGTCACCCTCGAGCCCTGCGCGCATCACGGCAAGACCGGGCCCTGCGCCCGCGCGCTCATCGACGCCGGCGTGGCTCGGGTAGTTGCAGCGATGGCCGATCCGTTTCCCGAGGTCAGCGGTAAAGGCTTTGCCTTGCTCGAAGCCGCGGGTATCGACGTTGCTTTCGGGCTGCTGGAGGAGGAAGCGCGGCGTCTCAATGAGGGCTACCTGTCACGCATTGAACGAGGCCGGCCCTTCGTTCGCCTGAAGGTCGCGTCCAGCGTCGATGGTGCGACCGCCATGTCCAGTGGCGAGAGCCGCTGGATAACCGGCCCCGAGGCGCGTCGGGACGTGCAGCGACTGCGGGCCATGTCCGGCGCAATACTCACCGGGTCAGGCACGGTGAACGCCGACGATCCGTCGCTCACGGTTCGGGAGCTGGACGTTCACGGACAGCCGCTGCGCGTCGTCGTCGACTCGCAGCTTGGCATGCAACCCTCGGCCCGGATGCTGTCGCTCCCCGGGACGACGTTGCTGTGCTGCATTGATGACGATGCTGCCGCTGCCCTCAGAGATGCCGGTGCCGAGGTGCAGGTGTTCCCCGCGACCGGTGACGGCAAGGTGTCGCTGCCGCCGGTGCTGGCCGAGCTGGCACAACGAGGCATCAACGACCTGCTGGTAGAGGCGGGCCCCGGCCTTGCCGGCAGCATTCTCGAGGCCGGGTTGGTTGATGAGCTTGTTATTTATCAGTCGCCCCATATTATGGGCAGCGAGACGCGCCGGATGTTCGACACGCCGGCGCTGGACCGGCTTGATCAGCGTTTCGGCTTTCGAGCCATCGAAACGCGCCGCATCGGCGCCGATACAAGAATTACCGCGCGGTTGGCGCAGGATTAACGACGCGCCCCGAAGCGGCGCAGGACCAGCAGTAATCATGTTTACCGGAATCATCAGGGCCGTCGGCGAAATCGCCGCCGTTACGCCGCGCGGCGGCGATCTGCGCCTTACCGTCCGTGCGGAGGGCCTGCCCTGGACCGACTACGAAGACGGCGAGAGCATAGCCGTCAACGGCGTGTGCCTGACCGCGGTCGCCTTTCATGAAGACGGTTTCGATATGGACGTATCGACCGAGACGCTCAACGTGACGGCGCTCGACGGTCTTTCAGTTGGCCAGAAGGTGAATCTTGAACCGTCGCTGGCGCTGGGTGATCGCCTGGGCGGCCACCTGGTCAGCGGCCACGTCGACTGTCTCGGCAAGGTGGTCAGCCGGACCTCGGACGCGCGCTCCATCCGCTTCGAGCTGGAATTGCCAGCCGAGTATTCACGCTATGCGGCGCGCAAAGGGTCGATTTGCATCGACGGCGTCAGCCTTACCATCAACGAAGTATCGGGTAACCGGTTCACGGTCAATATCATTCCTCATACCGCGCAGAATACGATCATTAACGGCTATGAGGTGGGCACCAAGGTCAATATCGAGGTCGACATGTTGATGCGTTACCTCGAGCGACTGATGCCCGATACCGGTGCCACCGGTCTCGACCGGGACACCCTGGAGAAACACGGCTATGCCTGACAACACGACCTTGCACCCCAGCGCATCGTCCACGATGTTTTCCGACATCGAGGACATCATCGCCGATATTCGCGACGGCAAGATGGTCATCATGGTGGATGACGAAAACCGCGAAAACGAAGGCGACCTGATCATGGCCGCGGCGCGCGTCCGGCCCGAGGATATAAACTATATGGCGCGCTACGGGCGCGGCCTGATCTGCCTGACGCTGACCCGGGAACGCTGTGCCCAGCTTCGTCTGCCGCTCATGGTCGTGGACACCGATGAGCGCCACGCGACCAATTTCACGGTATCGATCGAGGCCGCGGAGGGCATCACCACCGGCATCTCGGCGCACGACCGCGCGCAGACCGTGCAGGCTGCCGTCGCCCCGGGCGCCCGGGCCGCAGACCTCAGAC